>NZ_JBEYYI010000017.1:0-196742 GCF_040645495.1 Nocardia sp. NPDC046763
CTTCGACCCGGGCCACATCGTCGGGATCGGAGACGCACCAGAACGAGTTCGGCTTGGCCGGCAGCGGCACGAAAGTGCCCTTGTCCACCAGAACGTCGGTGAGCCGGTCCCACTCGTCGCGGGACCCGTCGCAGTAGACGATGCGCTCGGGCGCGGTCAGTTCGGCGACTTCGGCGACCCAGGCCAGGATGCCCTCGTGGTCGATCAACGCCTGCACGGTCCCGGTGACGGTGGTGGACTGTTCGGTCACGGCGACTATCTCCTTCGCGAAACTACTAGGTAATAAGTTTAGAAAACCTGCAATAAGTGACGGCGCACACACCCACCCGTTCGGGGGTGTGCGGGTTGGATCAGGCGGGCTGCTCCAGGGCTTCGGCCTGCCCGGCCACGACGCCGGTGAGAATGGCCCGGGCGGCCGCGAGTAGTTCGGCGACCTCGGGGGAGGTGAGCTCGTAGGTCACCGAAAGTCCCTCGCGGCGGGCCGTGACCAGGCCGGCGCGGCGCAGGATGGACAACTGCTGAGACAGGTTGGCCGGTTCGACGCCGATCTCGACGAGCATTTCGGCGACGGGGTGGTCACGCTGGCTGAGCAGTTCGAGGACGCGGATGCGGACGGGGTGGCCGAGAGTTTTGAAGAAGTCGGCTTTCATCTGGTAGAGCGGCCGTTGCTGTTCTGGCATGTGTGCCACTCCTTCCACGGTGGCGGAATTCGTACCGATGACCGCCTTCTGATTGCAGAGTTTAGCAAACAGCGTAATCACTCCGAGTCGGGCTATAGGTCGTTTCCCGCATAGGAGAGATTGAAACTCTTGTTGACCAGCGGGAAGTCCGGGACGATCGTCTCGCTCATCGCCACCGGCAAGGCCGGCCAGTTGAACCACGACGGGTCGACGATCTTGGCGCGCGTCAGCCGTCCGGCCGCGTCGACCTCAACACGGTGCACGATGGTGCCGCGCCAGCCCTCCACGATCCCGACCCCGTTGCCCGGCCCTCGGTGGCTCGGTGGCGCCGTGAATTCGAATGGGCCGCCCGGTGATTCGGCCAGTGCGGTGACAAGGACGACGGATGCGTCGAATTCGTCTCGGCGCGTGGTGAAGCGGGCGAGCACATCCCCGGCATCGGCCCGGACCTCGGTCACGGGCAGCTCGACGAAGGGGTGGTCCAGGCGCGCGTCGGTGGCCAGACCGCTGGCGCGCGCGGGGTAGCCGAGGCAGCCGAGTGCGCGGGCATCGTCGCCGGTGAGGGTGCCGGTACCGGCGAACCGGTCGAAGACCACCCCGTTACGCAAGGTGAGTTCGGCGATCTCGGCGAGATCGGCTGCCAGCGAGCGCAACTCGCGGACGTCGGGCAACGCGCGCAGTGTCACTCCACCCGGCCGGATCGCGCCGCGCAGCAAGCGATGTCCGGTCACGACGGCGTTCATCCGCAGCACACGCTCGCGAATGCGCAGGGCGTGGGCGTTGGCCAGCCCGTATCCGACGTCATTGGCCAGCGCGCCGAGGTCGGTGGCGTGGTTGTAGAGCCGCTCCAGTTCGACGAGTATGGCGCGCAACCGATGAACCTCGTCGGGCACGGTGATCGCGCAGGCTTCCTCGACCGCGAGGCTGTGGGCCAGCGCGTGACCGGCGGAGGTGTCGCCGCTGACGCGCTCGGCGAGATCGACCGCGTCGGTCGCGGCCCGGCCACGGAACAGCCGCTCGATGCCGCGATGGACGTACCAGAGGCGGGCCTTGAGCCGCACCACGGTTTCCCCTACGACCGAGAACCGGAAATGGCCGGGGCCGATCATCCCCGCGTGCACCGGGCCGACCGGGATCTCGTACACACCGCTGCCGCCGACAGTGAGGAATCGCAATTCCCCGGCCCCCTCGAAAACCGGCCTGTCCTGAGCGTCCGCGCGCATGGGGTACCAGTCATCGGGCCAGTGCGCGTGCCGGACCAGACGGCGTGGGCGTGGATGGCCGTGCAGGCGAATACCGTAGAGGTCCATCATTTCCCGCTCGAACCGGCCTGCCGGAAACGACATGTACGCGAGCGACGGGAGCGCCGGATCATGCGCGGGCAGAGGGCATTCCAGCTCCACCCGCCGGTCGGGCCGTCCCGCGAGGAACAGGTACACGATGCGTAGCCAGCCGTCGCCGTCGTCGTGGGCGGCGACCAGCCCCAACCGGTGTCCGGCCATGAACAGGTCTTCGGCGGCGTCGCTCAGTTCGCCGGGCGTGACGACGCGCCGTATCCGCTGGGCCTGATCCGAAGTCACCGCGGCATCACCTGCTCGGCGGCGGTGGCGAACAGATTCGTGAGTGGTCCGGCCGTGATGCCCAGTGCCACCGAAAGCGCCACTCCCGTGACCAGCGCCACCGTCATCGAGGCGGGCACCGCGATGGCGGGCGCGCCCTCGGGAACACCGCCGAGCAGGATACGACTGGCATTGCGCACCAGCGCGGCGAACGCAATGGCGATCAACAGCAGCGCCAAGCCCAGCACCCACGCCAGGCGCGCATCGGCCAGCGACCGGGCGATGGCCAGCTCGCTGGCGAACATCGCGAACGGCGGCAACCCGAGCAGCACGACGGTCCCCACGGCGAAGGTCACGCCGATCAGCCGAGATCGGGAAGCGACGCTGGTGATGGCGGCGATGGCGGTGGACTGGTGGGCCGCCTGCAGCGGGCCCGTGGACAGGAACAGCACGGTCTTGCCGATCCCGTGGGCGAGGACGTGCAGCAACAGCGCCGCGATCGCCAGCCGGGTTCCCGCCGCCGCGGCGATGGCGATCAATCCCATGTTCTCCATGGACGAATAGGCCAGCAGCCGTTTGAGATCCCGGGTGACGGTGAGCATGGACGCCGCGATCAGCAGCGTGGCCAAGCCAACGATCAGCAGTCCGCCGCGCAGATATCCGGTACCGGTGGCCGCGTCGACGATCGGTTTGATGCGCAGCACGACCGACAGCGCCACCGCCAGCAACACCCCGCTCATCAAGGCCGATACCGGTGCCGGCGCTTGGCTGTGGGCGTCGGCCAGCCAGGTATGGAACGGCACCAGACCCGCTTTGGCGCCGTAGCCGATCAACAGCAGTCCGCCCGCCAAGCGGGTGACGCTCGGATCGAGATGGCTTGCGTACGTGAGCAATACGTCGAGATCCAGCGCTTGCTCACTGGGCGCCCCGGCATGGCGGGCGGCGAAGTACAGCAGCACTGTGCCCAGGAAGGCGACGATGATGCCCACCGAGCAGATCACGATGTACTTCCAGGTGGCCTCGAGCGCGGTCCGAGTGCGCCGATGCCCGACGAGGAAAGCAGTGACCACGGTGGTGGCCTCGACTGCCACCCAGATCACGCCGATATTGTTGGCGCACACCGCGAGTGCCATCGCCGCCAGGAACGCGGGCACCAACCCGGCGTAGGTCCGCGCCCCGCGAGTGTCGGTGTGGCCGTGCGCGAGTTCCGCATCGATATAGCCGGTGCCGGCGCAGGTCGCGAGGGCACCGACGACGCCGATGACGAGCAGCATGGAAACCGACAGCGCGTCCGCCCGCAGCAATCCGCCGGCCATGACATGCGTCCGCCCGGCTAGCCGGCTGCCCAGGGCTGCCCCACAGGCCAGGATCGTGAGCGCGCTGAGCGTGGTGAGAACGGCTGTGCCGCGCCGCCATCCGGCGAGGGCGCCGATCACGGCCGCACCGACGGGCGCCAGGATGGCCATGAGGATCAGGGCTGTCATCAGTCGTGCAGCTCCTGTAGCTGGTCGAGGTCGGCGTCGCCGAACGCGCGGCGCAACCTTCCGGTCAGGACACCGATGATGGCGACCGCGAAGAACACATCCAGGGACGCACCCAGTTCGACGATCAGCGGAACACCGGCGGTGAGCAGGAACGCCGTGGCGGCGATCCCGTTGTCCAACATGAGGAATCCGGCCGCCTGCGAGACGGCGTGGCGACGGGTGGCCATCACCAGCAGCGCGATCAGGATGACCGCGAACGCCGCCGGGACCGCAGCGGTCTCCGGGGTCGTCTCGAGGTCGACCAGTGGCCGGGTGACGCCGAACGCCGTCACCGTCAGCGCGGCCGCGATCAGCAGCGAGGCCGCGGTGTTCACCAGTGGCGTGGCCTCCCGGTACTCGCGGCGCTCTGCACCGATCGCCCGCGCCAGCAGCCACGGCAACACCCCGGCGCGCAGCACCAGCACGGCCGCGCCGACCCCGAGCAGCGGGCCGTCACGGTGATGGATGCCCTGCACAATCGGGATGATCGCCAGCGCGGCGCCCTGCGCGCCGAGCAGCCAGGCGATCGCGCGCAGGTCGCGGCGCCACACCACGAATACCGCCGCGAGCACCAGTGCGCCCGCGGCGAAGTCGAGCACACTCGCGTATCCGGCCTCGCTCACGCTCCTCCTCGCGAGGTGAAGAAGCTGGCGGCGGTGACCGCCAGCAGCGCCAACAGGAAAGAGCCCGCCAGCAATTCGGGCACCCGGAACAATCGGAGCTTGGCGATGAACACCTCCGCGGAGGCGAGCAGCACCGCCAGCACCGATACCTTGACCGCGATGGCGACCACGCCCACGGCGACGGCGATCACGCCGGGCTGACCGCCCGCGATTCCCCATGGCAGGAACAGATTCGCCAGCAGGGCGAGCAGCACGGTCAACCGCATGGCCGACGCCCACTCCACCAAGGCCAGTCTGGGCCCGGCATATTCGAGCACCATCGCCTCATGCACCATGGTCAGCTCCAAGTGCGTGGCCGGGTTGTCCACCGGCAGCCGCCCCGTCTCGGCGATGATCACGACCACCAGCGCCGCCGCGGCCAGGACCGCGCTCAACGACAGCACCCGGCCCGGGTGATCGAGGGTATTCGCCACCAGCGCACCGAGATTCGAAGACCCGCCGGGAATCGACAGCGCGAACACCGACAGCAGGATGGTCGGCTCGACCAGCGCCGCGATCACCGTCTCCCGGCTGGCCCCCATCCCGCCGAACGCGGTGCCGGTGTCGATGCCGCCCAGCGCCAATGCCACCGTGCCGACGAATAGCAGTCCTACCACGGCGAACAGATCGGCCGTCCCGTCCAGTGGCGACCCGGTCGCCACCAGCGGCGCGACCGCGGCGATCACCAGTGTCGTCGCCGCCAGTACCAGCGGCGCGGCGGCGAAGATGAGCGTGGTGCCGACCGGCGTGATCGACTGTTTGCTCAGTTGTTTGCGCAGATCTCGCCACGGTTGCAGGATCCCGGCCCCGGCCCGCCCTTCTGCGCGCGCGCGGACCTGCCGCATGGCGCCGAGAACCAGTGGCGCACCGGCGATGACGCCACCGATCTGCACGGCCCCGGCCGCATACGCTGTCGCGGTCACCGTGAGACCACCAGGACGATCAGCACTCCGAGCGCACCATAGGCGAGGTACAGGTGCACGCTGCCGGTGTGCGCGCGAGCAACCGTCAGCGCTGCCAACCGGATCGCCCGGACCACGGGACGGTACAGCCGGTTCTCGACCGCATCCGCGATCCGCGTGCGATAGGCGACCTTCTCCACCAGATACCGGGACTCGGCCAGATGTGTGATCTCGATGTCGGTGTCCGGGCGCAGCACGTCGTCGAACACCCGCTGCAACGGCTCGGCGAATGACGTTGCCGTGTACTGCATCCGCGCGGTCGGCTGATCCGCGCCGCACGCCCACAAGGGCAGCTCCGCTGGCGCCGGGTTGTTCCGCGCACGCCACCGCATCAGGACCGCGACAGCCACGAAGGCGACGACGACCACGGCGGCGATCCCGGCCGGCGCGATACTGCCCGCGAGCCCCGGCAGTCGAATCGTCCAGCCCAGACCGGTGAATTCGTTCATCCGCGACGCGGGCAGGGAACCGGCCACGGCACGAATCGCCGGCCCGGCGATCAACGGCGCCACAGCCAGGACCACGCATGCCCCGGCGGCGATCACCATCCCCGCCCTCATCGACGCCGAGGACTCGCGAGCCTCGGCGGCCTGCGGTGAGCGTGGTCGGGCGAGGAATCCGATGCCGAACGCCTTCACCATCGTCGCCACACCCAAACCGGCGGTCAGTGCGACCGCGCCGACCGCCAGTGGAGCCGCCAACGCCACCACCGAATCATCCTGTGTCCGTGTGTGGATCAACGACTGGACCAGCAGCCATTCGCTGACGAAGCCCGCGCCCAGCGGCAACCCGGACGCCCCGAGCGCCGCGATGCCGAACAGCGTTGTGGTGGCGGGCATCCGCCGTGCCAGCCCACCGAGCCGGTCCAGATCCCGCAGCCCGGTCGATGCCAGCACCGAACCCGCGGCGAGGAATCCGAGGCATTTGAACGCCGCGTGCGCGATCAGATGCAGCATCGCCGCCGCCATGGCCACGGTGGCGGCCGAGGTCGCGCCCGCGTCGGAGAACAGGGTCGCGGTCCCCAGCGCGAGGATGATCAAGCCCATGTTCTCGGTGGTCGAAAACGCCAGCAGTCGTTTGAGATCCGACTGCACCGACGCCTGCAACACCCCGTACACGGCGGTCACGCCGCCGACGATCATCAGTGTCAGGCCCCACCAACGCGGACCCGGGCCCAGCAGTTGCAGATCGAAGCGGACGATGCCGTAGACCCCGAGATTCACCATTGCCGCGCTCATCAGCGCCGACACCGGGCTCGGGGCTTCGGGATGTGCGCGCGGCAACCACGCGTGCAGCGGCACCAGCCCGGCCTTGGAGCCGAAGCCCGCCACGGTCAGCGTGAATACGACCGCTCGTGTTCCCTCGGAGACGCCGGCGAGCTGGTCGAACCGATCCGTCCCGCCCGCCGCCGCGGAGGCCACCATCAGCCCGGCGAGGATCGCGACGAAACCCAACTGGGTCATCACCGCATAGAACACACCCGATCGCCGCGCGACCGGCCGCCGATGCTCGGTGAACACCAGGACCAGTGACGCGATCGCCATCGACTCCCAGGCGAGCAGGAACGTCGTCACCGACCCGGCCGCGGGTACCAGCATCATCGCCCCCACGAACAGCGGCACCACCGCGAGGGGCACCGGCCCCAGATGGTCCCGCCGGGCATAACCGATCAGATAGATGCCCACCGGGATCGCCACCCCGCCGGTCAGCGCCAGGAAGAAGCCACCGACACGGTCCAGCTGCAGATATACCCCCGACAGCGGTAGCAACCAGCCGATACTCAGCGAACGCGCCGGAGCGAACAGGCCACCGAGACCCGCGGCCACCCCGAGCACCCCCAGCGCACTTGTCGCGATGCCCGCCGTCGAGGCGCTGAAAGTATTGCGGCGCACGGGAACCGGCGTCGACCCGGCTGCCGCCTCGACCGTCGCCGTCACCGTCCGGTCACCGAACGCAGCGCGTCCACGATCGCCTCCGGCGGCGGCGGGCATCCGGGAATACCGATATCGACGGCCACCACCTCGCCGACCGCGCCCACCACCCCGTACGCGTCGGCGAATACGCCCCGGTTCAACGCACAGTCACCACAGGCGATCACGACCTTCGGGCCGGGCGTCGCGGCGTGCGTGCGGCGCAGGGCTTCGGCCATGTTCCGCGTCACCACCCCGGTGACCAGCAGTCCATCGGCATGACGCGGGGAGGCGACCAGCCGCGCGCCGTAGCGCTCGGCATCGTATACGGGTCCGAACGCGCTGGTGATCTCCACCTCGCAGCCATTGCACGAGCCCGCGTCCACATGCCGCAGCTGCAGTGAACCACGCACCGCCGCGGGCACATCCGCCCGCGGGGGCAGGCCGGGTCGTGGCTCGGCGACCCGGCCGATCCGCAGCATCTTCCGCACCCAGCCCACGGCGGCTACCTCTGGTCCGGCGCGTCGACGAGAACCTCGATGAGTACTTCGCCCACGGTTGGAAGGTTTATCAGAAACTGCTTCAGGATTCTACTGATTGCGAAATGCGGAAATTGTGAAGTTTGGGTGGTTCAGTCGTTCGCGTCAGACCTTCTTGACCACACTGGACTTGAGCTGCATCGCGCCGAATCCGTCGACCTTGCAGTCGATGTCGTGGTCCCCGATGCCCTGGACCAGGCGGATGTTGCGGACCTTCGTCCCCGCTTTGATCGGGTTCGGGCTGCCCTTGACCTTGAGGCTCTTGATCACCGTGACCGTGTCCCCGTCGGTGAGGACATTGCCGACCGAGTCCCGGATCACGCCTTCCCCAGTGCCGTCGGTGTCCGAACTCGGTGTGGCGGTCCACTCGTGCGCGCACTCCGGGCAGGTCAGCAGCGATCCGATCTCGTAGGTGTACTCGCTCGAGCATTCGGGGCAGGGCGGTAGGGCGGTCATGGTTCTCCTGTTCGGTGCGGATTCGAACTTCAGTTGGCGGTGAGGAATTCGATGAGGACGCGATTGACCTCGTCGGGCTGTTCGAGATAGCCGTAGTGTCCGCACTTGTCGATCTCGGTGAAGCGTGCGCCGGGGATGGCCGCGGCGACCTCGCGGCACAGCGCGGGCGGGACCATCCGGTCGTCGGCAAATCCCACCACCAGACAGGGCCTTCCGATGTGTCCGTAGTCGGCCAGCCGATTGCGGGAACGGTCCATGCCCAGCTGCGCCCGCACGCCCGCCGTCGGTTTCGCGCTCGCGCTGTAGTCGAAGATGTCCAGCCACTGCTCGGCACGCTCGTCGTCGCCGAGCGTATGCGGGGACAGATTGAGGATCGCCTTGATCGCGGCCGCGTATTGCGGTGGCAGCGAGACGCTTTCGTCGATCAGCGCCTGCTCGCCGCGATTGAGCGTCCGGGCGACCGGATCCGGGCGGCCTGTCGCCGCCAGCAGCACGGCCTTGCCGACCAGATCCGGTCGGGACAGGGCCAGCTCGGCCACCACCCGGGCGCCCATCGACGCACCGACGACGTGAGCAGGTGCGCCACCGAGGTGCTCGATCAGAGCGGCGGTATCGGCCACCAGATCTTCCATAGTGATGCCGTCCGCGCATTCGTCCGAGGGCGCGATGCCGCGGTTATCGAAGGTCGCCACCCGGAATCCCGCCTTGACCAGCGCCGGTACCTGATAGTTCCGCCAGACGCGCCCGGGGCTTCCGGATCCCATTACCAGGACGACGAGGGGACCGGTTCCGGTGACGTCGTAGTTCAGTCGGATCCCGTTGAGGGTTGCGGTGGGCATGGTCCTTCTTCCGGTCGCTCACATGATTGGTTGCGAACATTAGCAATCAGCAAGATGGATGGCGCCGGCGGCCGGGACCGGGGTACCTCATGCATCGTTCCGGGTGCGCTGCCGTGGGTTGCATTCGCTGCCATACCGCCCCGACGTACTGACGATCACCAGTGGGTGCGCATGGCATCGCGGGCAGGAGTCCTCGCCGGGGCGGAGGGCGGCGGGCTTGCACAGCAGCCCGCAGTCGTAGCAGCGCAGGATCTGCCCGCGCACCAGTGAGCTGATCGGCGTCGAACGCATCCTCGACCTCTTTCGTTATCAGCAGAGTCCCTTGATCGGAAGATCTCGGCCTTGTTCAGTGGATCTTGAAGACGTACACAGGTCCGGCCGGTCGAGGTGGATCGAAGAGACCGAACCTGTGTCGCGTTGGGTCAGGTGGTGATGGTGATGACGTCGTTGGCGGTGGCGACGTCGGTGAAGCCAGTGGGCAGGTTTCGGATGGCCTGTTCGATGAGTTGGGTGTGGCGGCCGCAGAAGACGACGATGGCCACGGTCCGCGGGTCGAGAGTCTGTACCACGGCGTGGGCGCCGATCGTGGTGTCGCCGAGCTCGGGCAGAGGGAATTCGCGGATCCGGACTTCCAGTTCATTGATGGCATCCATCGGAAGGACTCCTGTCATCGGTGCGACTCCTGTTCGGTTGTTCCCAGTTGGGCCGGACGCTGTGCAGGGCGGTGAATTCGGCGCGCATATCCTATCTCAGCAAGTATTGACTTTAGAAAAATTGCAACTATTCGGTGGAACGCTCACGCGGCCGTCTCGCAAGCCGCCGAGGCGGCCGTGTGAGCAGGGAGCCTGTTTATGTGCGGCTCGCTCGGTGGCGTCGACCTCACCGCGGCTGGCGTGATCGTGCACGCCGGCGGGCCGGACCCCGAGTCGCGCCGCCTGCTGAACGGCATCTCGGACGTACGCGCGTTCTTTCACACCAACGCCGTACCGCTGTACTTCATCTCGCCGACCCCGTTCAACCTACTGGGCATCGACCGCTGGGTGCGGAACTTCTTCTACCTGACGTACTTTGACTCTTTCGAGGGCGCACATCCGCGCGTGTACATGCCGCGGCGGCGTGACCGCAGGGATTTCGGGGGCATTGAGGACGTGTGCAACCACCTCCTGTACGACCCCGAGACACTCGAGTTCATCGCGCACCGAGGGCCCGGTGGCAAGGCTGTGGCCGAGGAAATTTCGGGGCATACCGACCGAAGCGGATCGACGTCTGTTGACTGCCGCGTCAACGGCGGGCAACCATGGTTTATGCCATCATCTGATGAGGTCAGGCGGCTCGCGGAACTCACTGATCGGCTCGCGCAGCGGTTTCCGGCAATCAGTGTGTGGACTATCGCCACGATCGTGCACGAGGTCCACCAGGGCTTTGATGGCCGGCCGGTGCGGGAATTCGTTCCGCTGCTGGTCGAGCGGGTCGCCGCACGACAGCTCGTGTCGGCCGTCCGCTGACCCGCCACCGCGATGCCGCCGGGACTCCGCCCCGACGGCATCGGCAATCACTTTGGCGCAGAATGTGATTGCCGTACTGGTCGCGATCGAACGTGACATACTGCCCGAATCGGAAATGCGGGTAGTTGACGACGCAGGGGGTCGCGAACAACCATGAACCACGGCAGCAAATGACGAAGACCAGCAGATCGCGGCATTCGTCCGACGCCTTGCCGCACAGTTTCCCACATTCGATGCCGGCACCGTCGAGGGCTTCGTCGCCGAAATCCACCGCGGCTTCGCCGGCCGGCCGGTCCGCGATTTCATTCCGCTGCTTGTCGAGCGCGGCGCACTGCGGAGGCTTCCTGCAACCGGCTGATACGAGCCGCCGGTGAGTGAGGATCCCGAAACCGCCCAGGCGCGTATGTTTCTCGCGGAACTCGAGTACTACGCCGAACGCCTCGTTCGCCGGCGCAGCCAGTGGCGAGACGACAAACCCAACCAGGCCATCGAGGTCGAACTCGCGCAGGTCCACCAGCAGATCCGGAACCTGCACCAGCGATTCCCGGGATTGCGGCAGACATCCGGATGATTTCGAGCGATCGAACAATGAAACGGGATTCGGTGCGGAAACCCGGGCTCGGTTCCTGCGCTGGTTGACCAGTTGGTCGCGGCCGCAGCCTTTTCGGTGGGATCCGCCACGTCGAAGTGGCTGATCATGACGACAGCCTGATGTTCATCGGAGATCGTGCTTCAGGACAGTTCGGCGAGCGTGCCACGCGGCAAGAGGATTTCGGCAGCTGGGCTGGCGGAGTGGCCGGTGGGTCGGTCGGTAGAAGCATCCGTTACATGAGCAGGGGACTGGCGAAGGTCGAGTTGTCGATGACGACGTCCATGAACCGTAACGGTTCGACTTCGGCGAGGTAGATCTGTTCGGCCGGTTGGTATCGGTCGCGGTGGGTCTTCTCGTCGTTGTCCCGGTCGGTGCCGCGGCTGATCGAAATCTCCGGGGATACCTCCAGCCAGATGCGGAAGTCCCAGTATTCGTTGATCTCCGGGCGGAACGCGAAGACGCCGTCCACGATCAGCACCGCGTCGTAGTCGGCCGCGGTCAGCTCCGAGGAGTGGTCGATCTGGGTCAACGGATCGATCGCACACAGCGCGCATTCGCCAGAACCGTTGGGGCCGAAGGGCTCGAGCAGTAGTGCCCGAATTTGCGGATAGTCGAAGGCGTTGCGGTAGTAGCCTTCTCCGGACTCACGATCGTAGAGGTGCCGGTCACGCCAGGGCTTTTTGAAATCGTCCAGGCTTGCCCGTAGCACGGGCCGCCCGGCGCTGGCGATTCGTTCGGCAAGTTCGTGGCCGAAGCTCGTCTTACCCGAGGCGGTCGATCCGTCGATGCCCACCGTCAGACGATTGCGGCCCAATGCCGAAATGCGTTCGGCGACCTGGTCGATCAGTGCGCCACGCTCGGGTGAGGCAAGTGTTGGAACAGGTTGCTGCCAGGTCGAAACCGAACGGTGAATATGTCCCCTTGCCCTCATGCACCGAGCCTAGCTGAACTTGTTGGTGCAGCGATCGGTCAGTGAGTGCTCTGGACCGAGCCTTCGCGGTCCTTGCTGGACGCCTTGTCGGTGAAGGTCTTGTCGACGGGTACGCCGTCGAGCCTGGTCGTCGATGCTGACCCTGATGTAGCCGATTCGCTGACCGTTCGCCACCCGGAATCCCTTCTGCGCGTGGGAATGTGCCGGGCTGAAGTTTTGGAACAGACACCGACAAGTGTCGGAAGAACCGGCGCGGATTCTATTCCGAAGGCCGTGCAGGGGAATCGGGGGTGCCGGGTCGAGGTCTACCTCAAAACGACACCGACTTCGCCAGCGGAACCGGCTATGGAACTCGCCGAGGTTGGCGTGGTCAGCGCGGCAGCGTATCGCGGATCGCCTGAACCACAGCGTCCGCCCTGAGCCAGGCCATGCCCGAGTGCCCGGCATCGTCCAAGCGGCGGACCTCGGCTCGAGGGTGCGCAGCGGCCAGATCGGTGTACAGCCGGTGCTTGGTCTGGTTGGACTCGGCCAGCGAGGCATGCCCTTCTGGCGGCACCAGCTCTTGGGCGATCGCATCGGTCCCCATGGCCGCCATGAAGATCATCGGTACGTCTGGATCGGGCCCGGCGTCGCGGACCTCCCGGAACAGCCGAGGCAGGTTCATCGGCTCCCGCAGGGACTGCCGGAAACGCTCGCGGCGGTGCCCTTGGTCCAGTAGCGGTTCGCGGATCTCGGCGGGCCAGTCGGCGAGCGCCCGGGCCAATACGGTCCGGTACGCGGTCCGCATCGCGTCCAACTGCTCGGGCGAGAACAGGTCGTCGATATTCGAGTCCCGCAGCCGCTGCGCTTTCTCCTCTGACACGTAGTCGACCATGTCCTCGTGGGTCGGGTCGAGCAGGACCATGCTGATGACTTCGCCGGGGAATCGCTTCGCGTAGAGCCGCGCGTACAGGCCGCCGAGTGAGTGCCCGACCAGCACACACGGGCTGGGCACAGCCGCGACGCGCAGCAGCTCGTGCAGGTCGTCGGTCACCTGCGTGCCGCTGCGTGGCAGGTCCACCATGTCGCTCCAGCCCAGGCCGAGCCGGTCGTAGATCACGCTCGTGGTGAACTCCGCGACGAGGTCGTGCACCTTCCAGTAGTACAGGCCCGACATCCCGCCACCGGCCAGGAACACCACGGGCGGCCCGCCGGCGCCGGACTTGTGCAGCAGCATCGCCCCGCCCGCGAGCTCATGGCGCGTCCCCAGTGGGGGCCGGGCCACGCTCGCGATGTCGTCCACCATGCCTGGCACTCCTCTCGTCAGGAACCCGGTCAGCGCACCAGCGCGCTGAAGTCCGTTCGATAACAAAGCATCCCAGTGGATCCACCCGGCTGACACCTGCGCATGAACTCTCCGGAAGTTCCGACATGACATGGTGTTACCAAGTGATCCCACTGCACACCTCATGGAGCAGCGCCGGTGCTCGCCGGCCGATCCGCGCCGCCCGCCCGACTTCGGCCGCACGAGATCACCACGGCGGGTAGAGGAACGAATTGCCGAACACCTCGTCCTGCGCAGACCCGCGTAGTCCTGGCCTAGCGGCGGGATCTGCCGGTGTGCTGTGGTCTCGGCTCACCCGGTCGGCAGGAATGCGCACCGTGATATCAGCTGCTGGAAGCCGGTACGTGCCAGCCGATGACCAATGATGTCACGGCCGCCGGGATCACCACGTCGATGTACGCCGAGGGCAGGGTCCCGTCGAGTTCGAGCGTGACGAAGCCGTGCAGGGTCGCCCAGACCGCGACCGCGATGCGGTTCACCTCTGCGGTCGGGTACCGGGAGGCGTGTACGCGGCTGATCGCATCGACGAGCGGCGCCGCCGGGTCCCGGTCGCTCGGGGCGCCGCTGGGCGTGTAGGTCGTGCCGCCGCCGAAGATCACCGCGTAGAAGTGCCTCTCGTCGAGGGCCCACCGCCGATAGGCCGACGCCATCGCCAGCAGGTCGGTGAGTGGGTCGTCACCCGCGGGTACCGCGACCAGAACCTCGAACAGCTGCGCCGCCAGGCGCTGGCGCACGGCAGCGAGCAGACCGTCCCGGCTTCCGAACAGGGTGTAGATCGAGGTCGTCGAAGCGGTTGCGGCAGCGGCGATTTCGCGCACCGACAAGCGATCCGACGAGCGATCACGCAGCAGATCGGTCGCAGCGCTGATGAGGCATTCGCGCGTGGCGTCGTCGTTGGTTGGCGGACGTCCCATGGAGACGCAGTCTACCCGCCGTGTAACATCGTTTCAGAACGGTGTTCTGAAACTAGGGAGATCATAGTGACGTTCGTTCGACAAAGCTTGCGAGTGGTACGGACCACCGCCATCTACGTCACGGCCGTACTGGCATTGGTCGTGGTGTTCCTGGCTGTGGTGGTGCTGACCGGAGGGGCTGGGCGTGGATGGGCGGCATGGACCGTCACTGCCACGGTCGGCACGGCCATTGCCGGACTGCTGGCAGCCCGTCATCGTCGGCGCTCCGCCGTGCACATGCTGATTCAGACGAGTCTGGCCTGCGCGCTCACCGCCAGCGCCTGCGTACCAACCGTTTCGACGAGCTGGCAGTATCCTCCGGACCTGCCCGGAGTTTCGAGCGAGCGTTGGACGCTCGCGACGGGCAGCCGTGTCGCTGTGTATCACTACGCACCGCCGGCGGGCGTCGAGCATCACGGTATGCCGCTGCTGTATCTCAACGGCGGTCCCGTCCGCAGCATCGCCCTGATCGACCACACGTTTCTGCGGCGGCTGGCGGGCGATGGCTTCGATGTCTACGCCTACGAGCAGGCCGGCGGCGGACGAAGCGATCCGTTGCCCATGCGCGACTACACCATCGACCGCTCGGTGCACGACCTCATGGCAGTGCTGGAGCACATTCCCGGCCGACGCGCCGACGTGATCGGGTTCTCCTCCGGGGCGGTGATCCTCACGCGAGCCCTGGCCGACGCCGCGAGCACGGTCTTCATCCATAGGGCAGTGATCGTGGAACCGGGACCGATGGACGGACCCACAGCGCACGCGGCCGGCTGGACCGGAAGCGCTACGGCCGCCGGGATTGCTCCCCCACCCGGCGGCTCACGCTCGGTCTCGATGCCGCGCTATGCGATTGCCTTCGGGCTGCAGCGGCTGGGGCTACTGTCTCCGCAGGATCAGATGGTCGGCCAGGCCGAAGCGGTCAACGCCTTCCGGGCCGCCGATCTCGGCAGCGACACGGCGAACAGCTACTGCGCGAAGGACGCTCAGCGCATCCCGGTCGAGGACAGCGCCGTGAACTTCTCGTTCAACCCAGCCGCCAGCCTCCGCATCCAGGACACGATCGCCCAGTCGCCCTCGATCACTCCGCAACTGCGCGTATCCGAGGTACCGGCGATGCTGGTGATGGCCCAATGTTCGCACCAATTGCGGCAATGGGCGACGGCCATCCTGGCGTCCGATCCCGCGATTGCCCGGACCCAATACATCACCGGCGTCGGCCATCACATCTGGAACGGCCTCGACGACAACAACGACCGCGCAGCATCGGTGATCACCGCGTTCCTCGACGACGAGCCGGCACCGCTTCCCAACTACCCCACGGCCGCGGACGTTCCGACCTTCCTCGGCGAACACCGGTAGGGCCGGTCCGGCGGCCAGGGAACACCGCGGGCGGCTGGTGTCGTCAGCCGGCTGTTCGGAGACGAGTCTCAGGCTCGATAGGCGTCCCGGGGCTCGTGCACCGCAGGCCCGATCGCGACGTGTGCGAGCAACCCCGGTAGGTCGATGCCCAGATGCCGGGTGACCTCACACAGCGCGTTGTCCAGTGCCACCCGCGTGGACCCCGGCTGCGGGTGCAGCCGCACGACGGTGCCCGCGTGGCGGATTTCGACGTGGCAGACCTTGTCGCCGCGGGTGCACCCGGCGACCGGCCGCGGTGCACTGATGACGACATGGGCCTCACCGCCGCAGCGGCTGACCCTGCCGCTGATGAACATCTGCACTCCAGCACTTCCCCTCGACCGATTACAGGACCGCTCGATAGTTCGACGCCGCTGTGCCAGCGGATTGCTCGCACCGACGCAGCATTCCGGCCACACCGGCGATAGCGGCCATCACCAGCAGCGCATCTACTGCCCCGACTCGTTGCTGCCTGATGACCTCAAAGTGCTGGTCGCGTCGATCGCGGCGCACTGACGGCGCAGATAGGCGGCCGTGAGCAGGTCGTCGATGGTGGCGCGCCGGAGCCGATGGATCCGATCGGGGATGGTGGTGAAATCGGCAGTGCGACTGTAGATGTCCGCGTCGAGGAGTTGGCGGCGGATCCCGATGTCGGCCGGGATGAGATCGGCGGCACCGTCCAGACCGGTCAACTCCGGCACCGTGACGGTCCAATGCTGCTCAGGCCGGGTGGATCAGAAGAGTCTGCGGGCCGATCCACCCGGCCGCCGAGCACGGTGCACCGCTCGAGTTGGCGAAGCGGGGCACCGGTTCCGGAGTCGTCCACTATGACCCCGGCCGGATGATCCGACGTGAGAATGCGGCGCGATAACCGCTGGATCCCCGCCACGTTCCACGATCGGCTCACCCACACCGCACAGTAATGAGATACCGCGCCGGAGCCGCCCGAATATCGCGCTGCTGGCACGAATCGAGAGTGCTCAGGCACGAAAGGTCGCAGATATCTCCGAATTAACTGCGAGATTCAGACCGGCCAGATCACCCTGTACCCGATCACTGACCGATCGTTTTCCGAACGATCTTCGGCTCTGGCTGAGGCGCTGTGACTCGCAGCGGTGAATGGCGCTGTTCTCGCAGGGCCGGGTGGCGTCGATGGCGAGGACCGGAATCAGATTGCGTTGGTGAACATTCCGTTGACCGGTCCGTTCGAGGGGGCGGACAGAGCATCGAGGCGCTCGGCGAGTTCGATCGGCAGGTGGATCTACGGTGGGATTTTCATCGAGCTGCTCGATAGTGCGGGGACTGGTCGAGGTAGAGGAGATACCCGGCCGACTGGCGACCCACGCCAGCGCGACAGCGACAGCGGTCGTGTCCAATTCGGCTGCGATGCGGGCTACTTCGTCGGCGACACCGAGATTGCGGTCGGTGAGCAGATCGCTGGCCCAGCGCTGGGTCTGCGCTTCACGTGGTCGGCGGAGACGCTTGCGCGCCATACCGAACACACGCTGAAGGCCAAGGGATGAGCCGTGTCAACCATCACCACCAGCGACAACGCCGAGATCTACGACAAGGATCGGGGCAGCGGACAATCGGTCGTGTTCAGTCACGGCTGGCCGCTCAACGCCGACGTCTGGGACGAACGACCGAAACTGGTCGCCGAGCACGGCTTCCGCGCAATCGCCCATGACCGCCGCGGACACGTGTCCTGGGTTACGTCCAGATCTGATGCTGACGACCGCACTGTAGTGTGCGTTCGTCAACCAAGCTGATGCGATCAGCGAGGGCGATTACCCCCGAACGGGCCCCGTATCGATGTAGATCGGTACGGGGCTCGATTGGTCGGATTCATGCGCGGTGCCATCCGGTGGCGGGATTGCGCTCGAAATGTGAAGTGTCACTTCGATACGACAGCACACCGTCTTGATGGCCTCCGCACGCACCTGGATTCCTGCCCACCCCCACACCGACATATGGATTGGCGCCACGATCTATCTGATGATCCCGGTGGCGATAGCGACGTGGATGATGCTCGCGATCAAATCACAAAGGCACTGAGATCGGCTGGTTTTCACGCGTTGCCGCCGACGGGGCGATCTCTACGCATCGATCGTCTTGCCTGCCGGAATTGTGGTTGTCGACACACCGGGCGACGCTGTGCGCCTATAGGTGGATCCGATAATTCGATAAGGCATGACGATCGTTCGAGTTCGACCGGGCCGACATACGTTCGGAAGCGGGAGTGAGTTAGGCATGTAAACCCTTCCTGTGCAATGGTTTACCTTATTTTGGCTAGCCTTACGTTGCTGGTCGGGCATCGGAAAACCTATTAGCGTCGACCTCGTGCTCTTGATGAACGACGGAAATTCGGCGGTCTTGCCGCACTCCGAGACCCACGGTAACGGGCTTGCCGCACGGCTGAATTGGCTGCGCGCCGGTGTGCTGGGCGCGAACGATGGAATCGTCTCCGTGGCGGGCATCGTCATCGGCGTGGCGGCTGCCACGGCAGATCGCGGCACGATCGTGACGGCGGGCATCGCGGGCCTGGCCGCGGGCGCGGTGTCGATGGCCCTCGGTGAGTATGTATCGGTGAGTACGCAGCGCGACAGCGAGCGCGCGCTTCTCGAGATCGAGCGCCGGGAGCTGGCCGAGCAGCCCGAGGAGGAGCTGGCCGAGCTGGCCGCCATCTACGAGCGCAAGGGCCTGTCCCCCGCGACGGCCCGGAAGGTGGCACAGGAACTCACCGAACAAGACGCGTTCCTCGCGCATGCCGAGGCCGAACTCGGGATCGATCCGCACGAACTGACCAACCCTCTGCATGCGGCGGTGTCGTCGGCGATTTCGTTCACCCTCGGCGCCCTGCTGCCACTACTGGCGATCCTCGCCCCGGCCGCGATCCGCGTTCCGGTCACTGCGGGCGCAGTGCTGGTAGCGCTGGCGTTGACGGGCGCGGCCGGAGCCTGGCTCGGGCAAGCGCCGGTGCGGCGCGCGACGATCCGGGTGCTCATCGGCGGCGCCGCGGCCATGGTCGTGACGTATGCGGTCGGCCATTTGATCGGCATGGCGCTATAGCGGTGGCATGCCGGACGCTGCTGTCCAGAAGCGCTTCGGCGTGAGCGGGAAGCCGGTCGGGCCTGGACTACTCGGATAGTCCTCGGCCAGCGCAATTTTCGCGACCGACAGCAACCCGAACCTCCCGCCGTACACCGACCTCGGTACCGCTACCGTCCAGATCGGCGGCACCGCGAGTACGGAGGGCGGCTACGGCCTGATGGTAACCACGTAGTGGCCCGGCTGTAGCAGTGCCTCGCGTTCCTGCGATCCGTGCGTCACGGTGGTTTGTCGGTGGGTCGCCGTAGTGTTGCGTTCATGAGCATTTCGATGTGTCGGCGCGCGAGCCCGGGCGAATTCAGTTGCGCGGCCGGGGGTTCGGATAGCACTGTGTTCGTCGTAAGCGATTCACGAGAAGGGTCATGGGGAGTGACCCTCCGGGGGAAGGAATGAATGCCATGAACCGCAATATGATTCGCGGGGAGCATCGCGGCCCGAGGTTCGCCAAGAGCAGTTTCAGTTACGGTGGCGGCGATTGCGTCGAGGTCGCGTACCACGAAGGCCAGATCGCATTGCGCGATTCCAAGGATCGGCACAGCCCGACACTGTGGTTCACGAAATCTGAGTGGCGAGCGTTCATGTCAGGTGTGCGGGCCGGCGAATTCGATTTCGGCGACTGACGGGTAGGTGGTGTCGCAGCGAATTCACTGCGACACCACCACCCCCACGTGCGGCCGACCCCTCGTACAGCCGCTGGAAAATGGTCAATTGGTTGCGATGCGGTGGATTTCGTCCCGGAGCTCGGCGAGGAATACGCGGGCATCGGTGTCGAACACGGCCATTCGAGTCAGAGCCACCCAGCGGCGGCGATGGGCGTCGACAAGTTCGGGGCCACGAGTGACCATGCTTCCCGGGATCGGTTCCGCGGAGGCGAGCGCGTGGTCCTCGTTCTCGTAGATGACGAAACCGTGCGGGATCGTGGTGCTGGCCTCGATATCCTGCGGAATCACCCCGATGATGACCGTATCGAGGGTCTCGATCGAGATGATCCGGTCCAGTTGGGCGAGGAGCATGCGATGCGGTCCGGGCCGAAAGCGCAGGGCCGCTTCGGTAATCAGGAATTCGAAGCGCTTCGCGGGGTCGTACAACACACGCTGGCGATCCAGGCGCGCGGCGAGCGCGGCTGCCAGCGCGTCGGGCGTGTAGGGCGGATCGAAAGTGGCGAACACCCGGCGGGCGTAGTCGGCGGTCTGGAGTAGACCCGGCACCAGTGCGGGCTGGAAGTTCCGCACCACTTGCGCGTCCTCCTCGAATGCCCGTACGTCGTCCTGCAGGTGCGTGCGGTCCGCGAGCGAGGCCGCCCAGTCGCGCACCTCGGGTGAGTGCGCCGCTTCGGTGAGAGTGCGTAACGAATGCTGAGAATCAGGTTCTGCCCCAACCGCTTTGGCCCAGTCGAGCACCTGCGGCAGCGGGGGAACCACGTGGCCTGCTTCGATCCGAGACAATGTCGACTGGCTGATTCCGACTCGTTTGGCCAGCTCCCGCCCGGAGATTCCGGCCATGTCCCGCAACCGGCGCAGCTCCGCGCCCAACTGCTGGCGCGGGTGCGACTGGCGCGCAACAGAATTCGCGGCGGCTACCGCCGCCGCAGTCGCGCCCTCTGCCGGTTGATTCACTGGAAACATGATGATTCAGATCGAATCATCTCGATTCATCCGAGTCAAGACTCGGCCGGTCGTAACGTGAATCACGCGCTCACCGTCCAGCGCCCGGACAGCTGACCAGCCCATGCGCCATGGCCGGACCTGACCTGACGAGACGTCTATCCAGCCACCCATGGACGCTGCTCGCGAGGCGGTCGACTGGCTGATCGGATATCTGGCGCGCAACCTGGGCAGTGCGAATTCGTCGTCACCGCTGAGCATTCGGGCCATCCCGATCAGGCCCTCGGTCAGTGCATTAGGTCCGAAGCGATGGTCCAGCTGACCGAGGCCACACCGGATGATGTCCGCACCGAAATCAGCCGCTTCCACGCTTCCAACATCGGCCGCCTCATCGCAGCGCGCCTGCGTCCCGGTCTTCCGGGCGAGCACACCCGCGCGAGCGCAGGGAGTTGCCCTGCGACCGGGTCATATCGATGAGGACTGGCCCCCAGCCGGGTGTCAGGGGCTCGAGATCCCCTTGGCTCCACCGAAAAGGGGCGTTGCACGAACCGATTCCGACGGGGCCGATGCTGCAGGTTTGCGGCACCGGTCCCGTTGTCGTTATCGGGTCGGGATGGAGATCCCTTGGCCTCCGGGATGACTCCGGTTTCAGATGTGGTCGACCAGGCCTATGGCACCCTCGGACACGGCGCAGTGCACGCAGCAGAAGAATCGGCCCTCTGATTCCACACCGTGACCAATGATCTTGCAGTTGCAGTGCTCGCAGATGGGTGCCATCCGGTGGATCGCACATTCGAAGCAGTCGAAGACGTGCCGCACTCCCTGAGCTTCGACGACGATCGGCATAGCGTAATCATTACCGCAAACCTCGCATGCGCTCATGGATCGCACGCTACTCCGTGGGACCGGCTCGGTGTCTCCAGTTCCGTTTTTTAGGCCCTTGACCAGCCGAGTTGTGGTGCCGAGGTGGCTGCCTCGGCTACGCCGGCAGCCCGGCGCGGCGGCGGGCCACGGCGGCGACGGCGGCCCAGCCCTTGTCGCCGTCGCCGTGGGCGCGGGCGTCGCGCAGCACGCTGCCGAAGGGCAGCGGGACGCCCGCCGTGCGCGGTGGAACAACCGTGCGGGCGAGGCCGCTTCAGCCGATTATCGGTAGCCGATCACGGGGTGTTCTCCGTCAGATCAGCTTCTGCAGCGGTGCGGGCACTTCCAGTCCCATCCGGGCCAGGGAATTGGCGTGATACGCCTCGCCGGGAACGTGGATCATGTGCTGAAGTCCCACGTGCGCGTCCCGCCAGAACCGCTGCAGCGGGTTGCCGCGCCGAATCACGTTTCCGCCGGACCGCGCGAAGACCTCGTCCAGGGCCGAGACGGCTCGCCAGGCGCAGCGGACCTGGTTGCGGCGGACGGTCGAGCGGTCCTCGATCGTCGTCGGTTTTCCGGACACCACCAGATCGTGCATCTGGCTGATGCCATCGATCAATTGCACTCGGGAGGCCGCGATCTCAGCGGCCGCCTCTCCCGCGGCGTAGAGCACATACGGATCGTCCCGAACCACGGCGCCCACCGAGGTGACTCGGTCGCGTTGGAGGTCCAGGTGCGCGGCCAGCGCGCCCTCGCAAATCCCGATGACCGCCGCGGTGATCCCGATCGGGAACATCGAGGAATACGGGAGCCGGTACAGCACCTCGAGCCCGAGGGCTTCGGCGGTGGTACCCGACTGGACCGTCTCCTGATTGATCGTCCGATACGTGGGAACGAACGCCTTCGTGGCGACGACGTCCTTGCTGCCGGTGCCCGACAGGCCGATCACATCCCATGAGTCGTCGATGATCTCGTAGTCCGAACGGGGGAGCACCACGTGCAGAATGGTGAACGGCAACGCGGGCTTTCCGGTGCCGTCTCCGAGAATCGCGCCGAGAATGACCCAGTCGCAGTGGTCGGTGCCCGACGAGAACGGCCAGCGCCCGCTGAGAACGTACCCTCCGTCGACGGGGTCTGCGAGGCCCCAGGGTATGACGGGCGAGCCGATCCAGGTGTCCGGGTTGTCTCCCAACACCTCTTGTGCGAGACGGTGATCCATTTGTGCCAACTCCCACGGGTGGATGCCGACGACGCCACAGACCCACCCGGCGGCCCCGTCGTGCCGCGCGACCGCCATCACCGCTTCGGCGAAGTCCCGTGGATGGGCGGCGTAGCCACCGAACTCGGTGGGCGCCAAGAGCCGCATCACTCCTGTCGAACGAAGCAAGTCGACGCTCTTGTCGCTCAGCCTGCCGAGTTTCTCGTTTTCCTCGGCGAGCGCGGCCAGCTCGGGCCCGAGTTCATCGATGCGGTTGACTACGTCGTGTGCCATGTCGCACACCTCGCTTGTTGGTTGGTTCATCGCTGTTTCGTCTCGCGAGTGCGGCCCCCGCGCCTCCGGTCGCGCGTGCGGATGACAAACGACAGCACGCTCGCGATCGGTCTGGGCATCTCGGACTTCGGCACCATGCCCATCTGCCGCCCCATACCGAGTTGGTCGGCTTCCTGCCACCCTTCGACGATGCGACCGTCCTTGATCCGCACCATGCTGATGGCGTAGAGCGTGGCCACCCGCCCGGTCGCGGGAAAGCCGTTGAACACTCCGGCATGGGTGGCGGTGGAACTCCAGCGCATCACGACCAGGTCGCCTTCGGCGATGACCTCATGGACGTCCAACGTGAAGTCCGGCATGCCGGTCCGGACGACCTCCATCGCCGCGCGCATACCCTCTCGACCAGGCGGGAACTTCCCCTCTCGGATCTGGTCGTGGAACACCACATTCGGGTGGACGACCTCCTCGGCGTAGCTCCAATCCCCTTCATTCCAGACCCGTTTGATGTACTCCGCGACGAGGGCCTTGTTCTCTTCAGCCGACATCGATCGTCTCCTTTTCTTCTGTCGTGAGGGGGAGCAGCGCGGCGTGGCTTCGTGCGTCGAGCGCCAAGAGCGAGGGCGTGATCATGGCCCCGAGCGTGCGCAGAATCAGCCCGTTGGCCTTCGGTCCGAGCGGACCGCCCCAGTTTGTGGCGGCGCCGATCTCACGCGAGGCCATCACCAGCGGCAGTGTCACCTTCCGGCGGGCGCGTTCATAGCCGCGTAGCGCCGCGATCGGAGCACCGTGGCGCGCCCACTGATCGGCGAAGACGACGGCGTCGGTCAGCGACGTGCCCGCGCCCTGCCCGAGGTCGAACGTCATGGCGTGCGCCGCATCTCCGAGCAGGGTGACTCGTCCCTTGCCCCAGCGCAGCAGCGGCGAACGGTCGAAGGTGTCGCGTCGATGGAACGACTCGGGCTTCGTCGCCTCCAGTAGCCTTCCCGCGATCGGGCTCCAGTCCCGGAAGAACATGGTCAGTGCTCGGTGAGCGCCGAGATGGTTGCTGTCCGGCCCCTCGGGCCCCTTGCGGACCGCCCACCAGCACACCCGCCCGTCCCCGAGGTGGAAGAAGGCGAAACGCGCGGACCGCCCGTGCAGAATACGGAACGCACCGACCGGTGCGCCGCCGTCGCTCTCACTGATCCCGGACCAGTGCGCGTACCCGGGATGACGCGCCGGAGTCATTCCGTGCATATGCGCGCGCACGCGGGACTGAAGTCCGTCGGCCCCCACGAGGACGGTGCCGCGTGCGGTTCGCCCGTCGGTGAATGTCGCGGTGACCCCATGCCCGTCCTGCGATATCGACTGCAGCGTCGAATTCAAATGCAGCGCATCGGTACCGAGGTCCCCGTACAACAAGTTCAACAGATCCGCCCGTCGGATCGCCAGCGGCGTCACATCTTTCGCGGCGATACGTGCCGCCATGTCCACGCGGTAGTGCACGTTGTCGTGCTCACCGCACATCTCGAATCGATCGACCCGATGGCCGAGGGCAATTGCCTTGTCCAGCAGTCCGAGTCGGGCCAAGGACATGACCCCCGCGTACCAGAGCACATAACAGCCGCCGTATTGTGTGCCACGCAGAGATCTGGCTTCGTAGACCGTGGCGTCGAAGCCGCTGTTGCGCAGTGCGATCGCGGCACTCGTGCCGCCAATTCCGCCGCCGATAATCAGAATATTTCCATAACCTGACCGCATGGTGCCTTCCGAAGAACATGAGGGTCGATGTTCGGCTCGTCATTATGCCGATCGGCATCCGATTAAAATCGTGCTAATTGGCCTGTCGCAATCAGTATCGCTCCACCGGTCGCGGGCTCATCGGGAGTGGACGAAAGTTCATGTGGTGTACTTCATTTGCGGTACCGTTCCCGGTCAATCATGCGACGCCATGAATTACGCACCGGCGGAATTCGCCTGCACGGTAATCGCTGTGTTCGGTTTCTTATAGTCGACGACTTGCACAGCCGCGACGGGAAGGAAATATCTCGGAATCTCTGGGACCGAAAGTCCTAGCCTCGAGGTCGACACGGGGAGCGTCATCGGGCTTCTATCTAACGCTGTTCTATATTTGTAGAGCATTGTTCTACAGTCTGGGCCGCGAAGAGTCAAGTGGCTCGGTCGCCGAGCCTGGGAGAATCGTTGTAGTCGAGGAGATTTCCAACCTCGTTCGACGTGACCCTCCGCGGTGCGCTGTGAGATTACGAGCTGGACCGCCGACACGCTGAGGCAGCACGCGCCGGTCCGGCCCGGCGGTCGGTCGAATGGAGCGCGGTGGAGATGGCGAGTCTCGCACCGGCGGCCAGGAAGCGGCGCGTGTCGTGTGGAGACGCTCGGGTGACCTCCGCGAGGAGGCTGCGGAGACGGTCGTAGCGGTGGTGCAGATCGCGGCGGATGGGTTGTTCGGATGTGGCCGCGAAGCCGTGGAGGGCGACCAGCAGCAGATCGCGCTCGGCGGCGACCGCTCGGTAGACATCGGCCAGGGCGCTCGCGGACTGTCGCGATGGCTGGGCGTAATCGTGCTGTGCCGCAGCGGATTCCACGATGGCTTCGAGGCGGTCGAAGGAGTGGTGCAGGGCGGCGAGGAACAGCTGCTGTTTGCTGCCGAAGAGCCTGATCACATAGGGCTGGGAAACGTTGGCGCGGCGGGCGATGACATCGGTTCTGGTTGCGGTGTAGCCGGATTCGGCGAAGGTGGCAACGGCGACCCGGATGATCTGTTCACTGCGTTCGGCGGCGGTCATCCGGTTCTTGGCTGATCCGGTCATCACGGTGCTTTCCGATCGGTGTGCCAGGGTGTCAGAGCTCGCGGGCCGGTGTGGGCAGCGCGAATTCGAAGATTGCGCCGCCGCCGTCCGCGCTGTGGACGTCGAGGGTGCCGCCGTGGGCGTGGGCGACCCACCGGGCGATGGGCAGACCGAGCCCGGTCGACCCCGCATTGCTGTGGAAGGCCTCGAAGATCGAGTCGCGGTCGGAGTCTACGAGTCCCGGTCCCCGGTCCGCCACAATCACGCGGCCGCCGGCGACCGTCACGTGCACGCGTGCGGGTTCGCCCGGCAGATGGCCGTGCCGGACCGCGTTGTCGAGGAGATTCCGGATCGCCCGGCACAGCAGGGTGGGGGCGCCGTTCACGACGGTCGGTGCGGTCGTCGAGGTGAATATTGCTGCGTCGGAGTCGATTTCCTCGATCAGATCGAGGACGATCTGATCTAGGCGCAGTGGCTGGGTTTCCATCTCCTCGATACCCGCGGTGAGCCGGGCCCGGGAGAGCAGATCCTCGACGATGTCGCCCATGCGACGGGACAGGCGCACGGTGCGGTCGAGCAGTTCGGTGCGCTGGTCGGGGTGATCACGGGCGGTTTCGGCCAGTGCGCACAACGCGGCGATCGGCGCGCGCAGGTCGTGTGCGACTCCGGCGAGAATGTCCTCCTGGCTCTCGACCGCGCGAATTCGCGCCGGCAGCAGTTGTGCGGTGAGCAGGTAGGTCATGAGGCCGAACGACGCGATGAGCGCGGCCGTGAGACCGCAGGTGAGCGCGGTGATCTGGCGTTGCCGGGCGTGGTCGGGACCCAGGTCCGCCCATGCGATGGCGGCTCCGCCGAAGTGGTCGTACCGCCAATCGTCGACCGGCGTCGCCACCGCGCGGACGGCGCCGCCGGGGTAGGGAATGGTCACCTGCACCGGCACCCGCGTGCGG
This sequence comes from Nocardia sp. NPDC046763, assembly GCF_040645495.1. NCBI lineage: Bacteria > Bacillati > Actinomycetota > Actinomycetes > Mycobacteriales > Nocardiaceae > Nocardia > Nocardia sp. NPDC046763. The sequence goes on from NZ_JBEYYI010000017.1 coordinate 26,635, forward strand.
ACCGCGCGGGCCCGCATATCTTGCAGTCGAATCTCGTCGAGGTCGTGGGTGCAGTGCCTGGCGCTGCGGAATTCCTGTGTCCCGACGCTCGTCGCGAAGACGACGGCGAACTGTGGGCAGTCGCCGTCGATCCGCGACAGTCCGTGACCCTGGTAGGTGACCGCATCGGCGACGGTGGTGTATACCGAGAATCCCTGTGGCACCGCGCCTGCCGGACTGCTCGCCACTTCGTGCGCGGCCGCCGAAGCCACGGTGTTCAGCTCTGCGTCGAGTCGTGCGGTGTCGGCGTGCTCCTGTGTGATCAGGTCGACCGCGGCGAAACCGGACAGCGTGACAGTCGCGAAGCCGGTCAGGACCGCGACCGCGATCCACGGTGCGTATCGCAGCCGCCGAGCGGGCGGGATGGCGCGCCCGCGTTTCGCCCGCTTCATTCGGCCGGGACGAGCCGGTAGCCGTATCCGCGCAGTGTCCTGATCATTTCGGGCGGGCCGAGCTTGCGCCGGAGCATGGCGATCGTCACGTCGAGCGCGTTGGAGTTGGCGGCCGCGTGCTCGTCCCAGCAGTGTTCGAACAGGTCGGTGCGGGATACGGTGTGCTCGAGGTTGATCATGAGCTGTTCCAGCACCGAGTACTGCTTGAGCGTGAGGCTGAGCAGCACACCGTCGCGACGGACTTCGCGCCGTCCGAGGTCCATCTCGAGGTCGCCGCACCGCAGCACCGAGGGGCGTCGAGTGTCCCTGCGGTGGTACAGGTTTCGGACTCTGGCGACCAGTTCGGCGATGGCGAAGGGTTTGCCGAGGTAGTCGTCGGCATATTGGAGCCCGAGGATGCGATCGTCGACGGAATCGCGGGCGGTGAGGAACATCGTCGGCGTCGACCAGCCGCTTCGGCGTTGACTCGCAACGTAGTTCACCGCATCACCGCTGGGCAGCATCCGGTCGAAGACCACACAGTCGTAGCTGGTGACAGCGAGCGCTTCGTCGGCTGCCGGGATATCGGCGACCGCGTCGACGGTCAGGCAGGCGCCGCGCAGTGCGATCACAATGACGGGCCGCAGGTCCTCGTCGTCTTCGGCAACCAAAACACGCACGGGCGATCCTCCATCGAACACGAACAGGTTCGGGGGCGAATGCCCTTGCGCGAGTTGTCGGACGGATGCTTCGGTTCTGCCGGCTCGTTGCGCGATGACCTATTCGTGCGAATCGTACAAGTTGGCCCCCGACTGCGCCCCTCGAGCTTCGTGGTACTGCCCACTCTGGAACTGGTCGTTTGTGCAGGTCATCTCGGCCAATGACTGGTCATTTGATTAGTTGTGTGGAGGTCTGCGGCTGTGCGCGTGGGAGGCAGGCCGCGTCCGCGCGGATCGCTGTCTGATTGCGGATGATCCACTGCCCGTTCACCACGGTGTCGACTGGCTTACGGATTCCCGCCCGGAATCGGAAATCCTGGTTCCGGTCCCCGAATTAAGGCTTGATAAAGGTTGCTACAGGCAGGATCGAGCCGTGCCGATCGGTGTGTCGGCGCGCGGTTCGGGAGAGTGAATTGGCTGTCCTGCAATGCCTTTCGTGAAACAGCACCGTGATACCGAATGGTGCGAGCGGCAACGACGCCCTTGTTGGTCGAAGTATGTTGCGGCGCAGTCCATATCGAATCTGCCGCACGTTCATAGGTGAGCTTGGCTGATCGAGGAGGAGTCCGATGTCGGAGCAAGGTTCGGTTGTGTGCGGTGGACCGCTCGATCGGTATCTGCCGTTGGGCAACGAGAGCGGGGTGTCGGCAGCGGGCGCGGTGCCGGTCGCGATCGCGGAGCTCCGGGTGATCGGAGGGGTGCGGGCCGGAGGCGTCAACGCTGCCCATGTGCACGCCCTGGCGGAGTCCGGTGCCGATCTCCCGCCGATCCTGGTGCAGCGTAGCGGGATGCGCGTGATCGACGGCGTGCATCGCATGCGGGCGGAGGTCCTCCGTGGCGGAGACGTCATTCGTGCGGTGTTCGTGGAGGTGACGGACCAGGAGGCGTTCGCGCTCGCGGTCCGGATGAATGTCGGGCACGGTCTGCCGTTGTCGCTGACCGAGCGGAAGACGGCGGCGGCTCGCATTCTGGGGGAGTGTCCGTCCTGGTCCGATCGGTACGTCGCGTCCGTGACCGGATTGTCCGACAAGACCGTCGGGGCCATCCGCAAGCGGTCGGCCGCGGATATTCCGCAGCCGACCGATCGGCTCGCGCGGAACGGCGCGATCAGCCGCCGACCGGTGGTCGATGGCCGCCTGCGCGCGGCGGAGCTGCTGCGGTCCCGGCCGCGGTTGCCCCTGCGGGATATCGCGGATGCGGCGGGCATCTCGCTGACGACCGCGAAGGATGTGCGGACCCGGCTGCGGCGGGGTGAGCACCCGCTGCCCGCGCGGCAGCGGTCCACCACCGAACCGACGGCCGCTCCGGCGGTAGTGAACAGCGCGCCCGGCAACCTCGTTGCCACGGCGACCGCCGGATCGGATGCCGGTGAACCGGACACGGCGGCAACGGAATTGATGATGCAGCGTTTGCGGCGCGACCCCGCGGTCCGCCTGACGGAGGGTGGGCGCTGGCTGCTGCGCTGGCTCGACGCCACGGCGCTCGATCAGCAGGGCTGCGCGCGGGCGGTCTCCGGACTGCCGGAGTATCACCTGCACACGGTGGCGCAGCTGGCCCGGCAGCGCAGTGCCGCCTGGCTGCGGATGGCGGAGTCGCTGGAGCGGCGCGCGGATGCGAAGCGGTCGATGGATATCTCGTGATCGGGTGGACGGCTATTCTTTGACAATTATTGTAGAACGATGTTCTACTACCGGTGAGGCGATATTCTCGACATATTGTCCTCGTTCGAAATGGAATGACAGCCGCTCCTGCTAGGTCGGATTATGAACAAGCTTGTGCAAGCTCGATGGTGCTTTCTGTTTCCGGGTCAGGGTTCGCAACGTGTCGGCATGGGGCGAGATCTATATCTGAAATACCATCAGCCGGTGGCGGAAATCTTCGAAACCGCGGACGATACGCTCGGGTTCTCGATATCGCAGATATGCTGGAATGGTCCCGAGGAAATTCTCCGGCGCACCGATATCACGCAGCCGGCGATATTTCTGGCGAGCTACGCGAGCTATCGCGTGCTCGTCGAACACCTGCCCGCTCCGGCCGTCGTCGCCGGGCACAGCCTGGGCGAGTACACGACGCTGGTCGCGGCGGGCGTGCTGGACTGGACCGACGCGCTGCGGCTCGTCCAGCGGCGCGGTCAGCTGATGGCCGCGATCAACGAGACCACCCCCGGCGCAATGGCTGTGGCCCTGGGCCTGGCCGCGGATGCGGTGGAGCGTCTGTGTGACGCCGCGATCGCGGCCACCGGCGAAATCGTGGAAGTGGCCAACTACAACGAGTCGACGCAGACGGTGGTCTCCGGGACGGTGGCGGCGGTCGCGGAGTTCCTGCGCCTGGCGCGGCCCGAACTACCCGAGGGCGGCAAGATCAAGAAGCTGGATGTCGGGGCCCCGTTCCATTGCTCACTGATGTCGGCGGTGGAGGCCGAGTTCGCCGCCGAGTTGGAAACCGTCGAGTTCCGTTCTCCGAAAACCCCGGTCGTGGTCAATGTTTCCGGTGATTTCGTCACCACGGGGTCCGAGGCGCGGGAAGCTCTGCGCCGCCAGCTGGCCGGGTCCGTCCGGTGGACCGACACCCTGGCGAGACTGGTCGATTTCGGGGCCGGCACGTTCGTCGAGATCGGTCCCGGCAAGGTGCTGACGGGGATCTGCCGGCGCAGCTACCCCGATATGGACTGTCACTCCGCGGCCGATGCCCGCCGGATCACCGCACTCCTCGACGAATACACGCTCCCCAACATCGCGTGAGCGGGCCCGACCGGGCTCGCGCGAGTCGCGAAACCTACTTCCCGCCAAACGATTAGGACTGTCATGCCCTCCGCTCAAATCATCGGCACCGGGGGATTCCAGCCCGGTGATCCCATCGACAACGCCACCATCGAGAAGTACGTCGGCCCGCTGCCGGAGGACGTGCTGTCCGGACTCACCATCGAGCAGCGTTTCTGGATGATCGACCCGGAAACCGGCGAACACCACGACAGCAATTCCGGCATGGCCTACAAGGCCGCCGTGCGGGCGCTGGAGACCGCTGGGATCGAGGCGGCGGAGGTGGATCTGATGATCCTGGCCACCGGAACTCCCGACTACACGCTGCCGCCGTCGGTGAACCTGGTGCAGGAGCGGCTCGGCGTGGAATCGGTCACCACGCTGGAGATTCGCTCCGGCGGGGCGGGCGCCGCGCACGGACTGGATCTCGCCCGGACCTACATCGAACAGGGCATCGCCACCACGGCTCTGGTGATCGGCGTGGAGGCCATCTCCCCGGCCATCGCGCCGGTCTTCCTGGAGACCGAACCGCACAAGATCCGCATGCGAGATCGCATGCCGCTGTACATGTTCGGTGACGGCGCCGGCGCGATCGTGCTGCGCGCGGGCGAGGCCGGCGGGCTGCGGCGCGGTGCGGCGCGGGCCATCGGTGGCAGCCGCAAGCCCGGCATCTGGGCGATCGGTGGCGGCACCCATGCGCCCCTGCTGCAGCAGCAACGCTCGAAGAAGCTGGTGGACCTGAAGGTCGACGTGGTCGGTGCGGGCGACTTCACGCCGGTGATGGTGTCGGAGGCGCTGACCCACACCCTCGCGGCGGCCGGCCTGGCCGCCGCGGACACCGACTGGTGCCTCATCCCTGAGGGCAACGCCGGCTGGATGCTGGACTCCATGCGCGAGGCCGGGGTGCAGACCGCCGAGTGGGAGGCGTTGGAGGGCCGCATCTTCGACAACCTGGCCATGACCGGGGCGTGCGGGTGTGCGGCGGTGCCGCTGTTCCTCGACGACGGCTGGCGCAACGGCCAGATCCAGCCCGGTCACCGGGTCGCCATCATCGGCGTGGAGGCGACCAAGTGGATGTACGCCGGAATCGTTTGCGACTGGACCGCTCCCACACCCGCGGCATCGAGCAGAGTGCCGGCGTAATGGCCGATGTGATCGTCATCGGCAGTGGCCTCGGCGGCCTGTCCGCCGGGTCGCTGCTGGCCCGCGCCGGCCTCGAGGTCGTGGTCGTCGAGCGCAACGCCGCCCCCGGCGGTTACGCGCAGCCGTTCCGCCGGGGCCCGAATCTGTTCGATCCGGCAATCCATTTCACGATGGACGCCGGTCCGGGCGGATTCATCCCCGCCATGCTCACCCATCTCGAGGTCGCCGGCGGCGTCGAATTCCTCGAATTGCCACAGACATACCAGGCGCGGTTCCCGGGGCTCGTCATCGACGCGCCGCCCGGCCGGGACGCGTTCCTGGACCTGCATCAGCGGTTGTTCCCCACGCAGGCGGACGGTCTCGAGCGCCTGTTCGACCTGCGGCGGAACATGTTCACGCAGCTGGCTTCGCTGCCGCAGCAGGTCGGCACGGGCGGACTGGAGGACGCGATGGCCGCCGCGCCCCTGGTCTTCCGGTATCGCATGGCGACCCTGGCCGACGTGCTCGCCGAATTCGTGGACGATCCCCGCTGTGCGGCGGCGCTGGGCAGCATCTGGCCCTACATCGGATCGCCGCCGTCCCGCATGTCGTTCCCGCTGTTCAACCAGATGCTCGAGACACTGCATCACGGAACCTATTACCCCCGTGGCGGTTTCGGGACGCTCGTCGACGCGCTGTCCACGGCCGTGGTCGCCAACGGTGGTGCGGTGCGGCTCGGTACCGAGGTCGAGCGAATTCTGATCGAGGACGGCCGGGCCGCGGGCGTGGTCGTGGCGGGTGGCGAGGTGCTGCGGGCACGGGCGGTGGTGTCGAACGCCGATGCGCGCCACACCTTCGGCGAGCTGGTCGGCTGGAATGCCCTGCCCGCGCCCCTGCGTCGCCGTCTCGATCGATACCGCCTGGCACCGTCGGCCTTTGCGCTCTATGGCGCGCTCCGCGCAGATCCGCGTGAATTGGGTTTGTCGCACGAGGGTTTCGTGTTCGGATCGTGGGACACCGACGCGATCTGGGAGGACGTGCAGGCTGCGCGGCCCGGCGGCATCTGGGTCACCGTCCCCACCCTCGCCGATCCTGAACTCGCGGCGGAGGGCGGGCATCTGGCGGTGGTGACCAGCCTGGTCCGTGCGGACTCCGAATGCCGTTGGCCCGAAATCCGTGAAGCGCACGCTCGAGAGCTGCTCGGAGCGGTGGAGAATGGGGTACCCGGTTTCCGGGACGCCTTCGAGACCATCGACATCGCCACGCCGGACACGCTTTTCCGCTACAGCCGCAATGCGTGCGGCGCGGCCTACGGCTGGGAGAACACCCCTGCTCAGACCGCGAGCAAGCGCCTGGGCCATCGAACGCCGCTGCCGGGCCTGTATCTGTCGGGTCACTGGGCGGAGGAGGGTACGTCGTCACTGCGGACCCTGACTTCCGGTCGCGCCACCGCCGCGCTGGTGGTCGCGGATCTCGAACACCCCACGGCGGTACCGGATTTCGGCGGTCCGTCATTCGTGGCGGAACTGGCGGCGGGTACTCCCGCCGCCGGCTGATCGCGGGACTCGGCTACCCGCGCAGTCCGCGGATGATCAGGTCCACCATGCTGGCGTAGCTGCCTTCGGGATCGGGGGATCGCATGGCGCCGTTGAGCTCCAGTGAGACGGCGCCATGCAACGCGGACCAGACCTGCTGGGCGAGTTCCGCGGGGTCGCCGCCGACGATCGTGCCGCGGCCGATGGCGTAGCCGATATGCAGGACCAGTTCGCCGAAGGCCCGGCCGGCGCTGTCCTGGACGGCTTCATTGGCGAAGTGCTTGCCGACGGATGCCGCGAACATGATCGAGTAGTGCTGCGGATGCTCGATCGCGAAACGGCGGTAGCTGGCCGCGGCCGCACGCAGGCGAGCTATCGGGTCGGGATCGTCGGGTGCGGCCACTTCCGCTCGCAGCGCGTCGAAACCCCTGATCAGCAGTTCGCGCTCCAGGCCCTCCTTGCCGCCGAACCGGTTGTACACACCCGCCAGCGCTACGCGCGCTTCCGCGGCCACCGCCCGGACCGTCACGCCGTCCAGCCCATCGCGGACGAGGACCGCTTCGGCCGCGTCCACCAGGATGCGTTCGATGTCCTTGCTGGGAGTACGGACACGATTGGCCATCGCGGTTCGGTCTCCTCTGTTCGATGTATCGGACTGTCACCCTAGCGCTTTCGCCCTGGTTGACGGTCTGCCCGGGTTGTTGTAGAACAATGTTATATAACTACAGTACACCGTTCCATGGGAGGGCGGCGTGAACACACCCACTGACGAACAGGCACCGCTGCGGCAGCCTTCGACCGTTCCGACTCCTACGACATCGCCGGCACCGGCCGGCTCCCGGCGCTGGGTGGCTCTGGCCTTCATTTGCGTCAGCGTGCTGCTGGCCGTGGTGAACAGCACCGTGGTCAACATCGCGCTGCCGACCCTGGGGCGCGAGCTGGGCGCCTCGACAACCGCCATGCAATGGATCGTCGACGCCTACACCCTGGTGTTCGCCGTCATGCTGCTCACCGGCGGCGGCCTCGGTGATCGCTTCGGGCGCAAGACGACTCTGCACATCGGCTTGGTACTGTTCGCGATCTTCTCGCTGGCCGCCGCGAACGCGGCATCGACCGGCCAGTTGATCGCCGCGCAGGCCGCGCTGGGATTGGCCGCGGCGCTGATCTATCCGGCCACCCTGGCCCTGCTGTCCACGATCTTCACCGATCGCAAGGAACGGGCTGCCGCGATCGGCATCTGGTCGGCGGTGTCAGGACTCGGCGCGGCGGTCGGGCCGGTCGCGGGCGGGCTGCTGCTGAAGCATTTCTCGTGGCACTCGGTCTTCCTGGTCAACCTGCCCTTGGTTGCGGTGGCTTTGGCCGGCGGCCTTGTGCTGCTGCCGAATTCGCGTGCCGAGAGCATCGGCCGGTTCGATTTCCCGGGCGCGCTGTTGTCCATGGCCGGTGTGGGGCTGCTCGTCCGCACGGTCATCGAGGCCCCGGCCGAGGGCTGGCACTCGGTGCTCACGCTGGCCGGGTTCGCCGGAGCCACCGTGCTTTTCGCGCTCTTCGCGTGGTGGGAGTCTCACACCGACGAGCCCCTGCTGGATGTGAGCATCTTCCGCGATCGGCGCGTCACCGCGGCCTGTGTGGCGATCATGATGGCCTTCCTCGGCCTGCTCGGCTTCGTCTTCCTGATCACCCAGTACTTCCAGGCGATCCGCGGCTACGACAGCCTGAAAGCCGGTTTGGCGATTCTGCCGTTCGCCGCGGTCATGGGTGTGATGTCGCCCCTCGGTATGGCCTTGACGGTCAAGATCGGTCCGCGGATCGTCATCTGCCTCGGAATGCTCTCGCTCACCGCCGGTTTCGTGGTGACCACCCAGGTCACCGCCACGTCGGACTACTGGGGGCCGGTTGTGGCCTCGATGGCGCTGATGGCGGCGGGCCTGGCCTGGGGGACGGCGCCGGCCACCGAATCGATCATGAGCTCGCTGTCGGCCGACAAGTTCGGCGCGGGTTCGGCCGTCAACGACACCACGCGGGAAATCGGTGCGGCACTGGGCATCGCGGTCATCGGGTCGGTGATGAACCAGGTCTTCGGCGACCGGATCACCACGGGCTTCGCGGTCCTGGGGATTCCGGCCGAACCGGCATCGAAGTCGCTGGTGTCCGCACTCGGCGTGGTAGGCCACCTGAACGGACCCGTCGCCGGTCAGGCCTGGGAGACCACTCGGAACGCGTTCATGGATGCGCTGCACTCCGGGGCCGCGGCCGCGGCGATGGCCACGGCCGGCGCGGCGGTCGTGGTGGGCATCCTGATGCCGAATCGGAGGGGATGAGGCCGGTGTCCAAGCGGTACCCGGCCGAAGTCCGCGCGCGGGCATTGGCCTACGCCCTCGAGCACTTGGACGAGTACCCGTCGGTGTACGCCGCCGCGCAGGCGATCGGACCCACGATGAGTGTGCATCCGGCCAGCCTGCGCCAGTGGATCCTCGCGGCCCGCGGGCCCGAGGACGAAAGCGAGGAGCTCGCGCGGTTGCGCCGCGAGAACAGGGAGCTGCGGCACGCCAATGCGATCCTGAAACTGGCGTCGGCGTATTTCGCGCAGGAGATGGTCTCCGAATCGGTCTGTCCCGCCGTTTTCGATCCGCTCGGCGAGCGGATCGAGGCGATTGAAGACCCTCAGGAAGAAATGCGCGACGAATAGCTGGACGTTCGTCCTGTGAAAATTGCAGCCGTAGTCCCGAACAGGGACTACGGCCATTTCGCTATGGTTTCTTCTTTCGCTCGGCGCGCTGATGTCGGGTCGGAATTAACTCGTCCGACAAGTGCGGAAGACTTAATTCGGTGCAATACTCGCTGCAGGCAACATGAACGGCGCAGTGCGGCGCCGGACTCCCCACCTTTTCCTTTGTGTCCCGGTCGAATATTTCTCGAGGGGCGGCATGCTCAACTCAAGCGAACCCATTCTGATCATCGGCGGTGGTATCGGCGGCGCGGCCGCCGGCGTCGCGCTGCGGCGGGCCGGTCTCGACGCCGTCGTGTACGAGGCGCGGACGCAGCGCGGCACCCGCTACGGCGGTTGCTATGTGCTCTGGTACGCGGGCCGTCGTTCGCTGCGCCGGCTCGGCCTGGGCGACAAGGTCGCCGCCGCCGGTCACCGCGTGGATCGGTTCGAGATGTGCGACGACCGTGGCCGCCTGCTGTACCGCGTCGATATGAACCATCGGTCGGTGGATCCCGAGCTGCGGCCGCTGGCCATCCGTCGTGCCGATCTCGTCGACCTACTGCACACCGAACTGGGATCCGAAGCGCTGCAGCTGAATTCGACGATGCGTGAATTCAGCGAGTCGGCGCGCGGAGTGCAGGCGACCTTCACCGACGGCAGGGTCGAGTACGGATCGGTGCTGGTCGGTGCGGACGGACTGCAGTCGAGAGTTCGTGCCCACCTGCACGGTTCGGCGACGCCGCGCCACCCCGGCTATGCGCACTGGTCGGGCATAGCCGAATCCGACTGCGGCACACCGAAACACACCTTTCACATCATGCACGGCCGGGCCGCTCGGTTCGCGTTCTTCCAGCTCGGCGACGGAAGCACCTGCTGGTGGGCGACCCGCAAGGCGCCCGCGGGGCCCGACGGAGACCATCTGGGGGAGCGACATGCCCTCGAAATGGCCTACCGCGACTGGCATCCGCTGGCCGGCGCACTGCTCGCCGCCACGGATCCGGCCACGCTCCATCGCCGCGACACCCTGGACCGGCCGCCGCTGCGGCAGTGGGGCCGGGGGCGGGTGACCCTGCTCGGTGACGCCGCCCACGCCATGACCTTCGACCTCGGGCAAGGGGCGGGCACCTCGCTCACCGATGGTGTGACCCTTGCCCATCACCTGACGCGGGCGCGGGCGCCGCTGGCGGGACTGCGTGAATACGAGCGCGTTCGGCGGTCGGTGACCGTGCCCCTGGCCGTCGCCTCCCGTCAGATCGGCGCCGGCGCCGCCTGGGGCGGACCGCTCGGCCCGCGTCTGAACCACGCCATCCTGCGCACGGTCGGCGCCCGGATCACCCCCGCCCTGCTCGAACTGGACGCCCGCAGCCATCTCGCACTCGAAACGGAGCCGGCTCATGCCGAATAAGACCTCGACCACCGAACAGAACAGGGCGCTCATGGAGCGCTACATCCAGAAAGCGTGGAACGAAGGCGATTGGAGCGTCGCCGAAGAGCTCATCGACCCCAATGCGGTCTTCCACGACCAGGTCCGCGAGGGCAAGCTGCCCCCGGGACGCGAGGGGGTGCGAGCCGCCATGGACATGATCCGCATCGGCATGCCCGATTTCGTCATGGACCTGCAGGAGATCATCGCCGATCGCGACCTGGTGGTGATCCGCTGGCGCGCGACCGGCACGCACGCAGGCGTTTTCAACGGGCTGCCGGCCACCAATCGGGTGGTGTCGCTGTACGCGATCAGCATCGTCCGGTTCGAGGACGGCAGGATCGTCGAGGGCTGGCAGGAGGCCGACCAGCTGGGTATGGGCCGCGAACTCGGCATGGTTCCCAAGTCCGACATGCCGCGGCCGCTCGCCGGCCTGCTCGCCTTCGGTATCCGTACCCGCGATCGCCTGGTGGGTGCGCGATGAAACTCGACGGCAAGATCGCGCTGGTCACCGGCGGCGCGCGCGGCATCGGCCGCGCCATCTGTCTGGCGCTGGCCGACGAAGGCGCGGACGTGGCGGTGAACTACCGCGCGAGCGACGCGGCGGCCAAGGAACTCGCCGCGGAGATCGAAAGCCGCGGTCGCCGGGCCATTGCCGTCGGTGGTGACGTCTCCGATCCGGCCGCCGCGGAACAGATGACGGCACAGGCGATCTCGGAGCTGGGCGGACTGCACATCCTGGTCAACAATGCGGGCATCGCCAACGACAGGCTCATCTATCACATGAGCGCCGATGACTGGCGCGCGGTGATGGACGTGAACTTCGGCGGGGTGTTCAACGGCACCAAGTCGGTGCTCGGGCACTTCATGGCCCAGCGCGACGGCTCCATCGTCAACATCTCGTCGGTGATGGGCGAGCGCGGCTGGGTCGGGCAGTCCAACTACTCCGCGTCCAAGGGCGCCGTCAACGCGTTCACGCGTTGCGCCGCAGTCGAATTCGCCCGCTTCGGCATCCGCGTGAATGCGGTGTTGCCCGGGTTCACTCCCACCGACCTGGTCGCGGAGCTGGTCGACAAGGGCGGCAAGGGCATCAAGAAGCAGGTCCCGATGCGTGGCTTCGCCCGGGTCGAGGACATCGCCGGGATGGTCGTCCACCTGGCCGGACCCGATGCCGCCTACACGACCGGCGCGACCATCGCCGTCGACGGCGGCGCCGGCGCGCAGCTCGGCCTCGGCCGCCCCGAATGGTAAGCCGCACAACCCATTTCCACCCTGTGAAGAAGTAAGGAAGTTCCGATGAACGACACCATGTTCGCCCAGGTCCGCACCGCCGTCGCCGAGGCGCTCGGCATCGAGGAGGACGAGGTGACCGCCGACGCGTCCCTGCTCGACGAGCTCGGCGCCGAGTCCATCGATCTGCTCGACATCCTGTTCCGCATCGAACGCCTCACCGGCACCAAGATCACCGTCGCCGAGCTGTCCAACTATGTGCAGGGCGGCATCCCGGACGAGGAGTTCGGCGATGAGGAAGCCAATGTCATCACCGAGGCCGGTATGGCACAGCTGAAGAAGGTCATGCCGCAGCTGGCCGAGATGGATCTGGACGGCAAGCTCCAGCCCGAGCGGGTGATGAGCCTGTTCACCGTCGCCAACCTGGTCGCGCTGGTGGAGACCCGCGCCGCTGTCACCGCCTGAGTGCCATGCGTTTCCACCTGATCGACCGGATCGACGACTACGAGCCGAGCACCCGCGTCCGCGGCCGCAAGCTGGTTTCGGCGGCGGAACCGGGTCTGCGCGACACGGCGGCCGGACCGGTGCTCGAGGCTCCGCTCGTCCTCGAGGCGCTGTGCCAGGCCGGTACCTGGCTGATCATGCTCTCCACCGAGCGCCGCAAGCGTGCGGCGCTGCTGCAGATCGGCAGCGTCGAGTTGCTGGGCGTTGCCCGGCCGGGCGATGAGGTGGTCCTCGACGGCGTCGTCGAATCCATGTCCGACGAAATGGCCGTGCTCTCGGGCACGGCCACCGTCGGCGGCGTGCTGATCATGCGCGCCACCGACATCATGTGCGCCCTCATCGATGCGGGAGACCTGGCCGACGACGCGGACTCGGTCCGCCTGCTGGAAGGACTGGTGCGCTCGTGAGGCGAGTCGCGATCACCGGAATCGGGGCGGTGACGCCCGTTGGCAACGATGCCGGCACCACATGGAATGCGTTGCGGGAAGGCCGATCCGGGGTCGGCCGGATCACGGTCTTCGACGCCTCCAGCTTCGCGGTGCGGATCGCCGGCATGGTGAAGGACTTCGACGCCGCGTCGGCCATTCCCGACCCGGCACTGCGGCGCAACCTGTCGCGTCCCGGTGCCTTCGGAGTCGCCGCCGCCCTGGAAGCCCTCGCCGACGCGGGCCTGCCGGGCGGCGGCGACTACCACCCCGCCCAGCGCGGTGTCAGCGTCGGTGCCACGGTGGGCCGGCCGGCTCTGGACGAAATGGCCGAGATCTTTCATCGGCTGCGCGAATCGCTGCCGCTGTACCGGCAGCCGATCGAGCATGTGCTCGAACGCGATCAGAACACGCCCGCGGCCGCCATCGCGCGGGCCGGTGGCTGCGCCGGCCCGATGGTCGGTGTCTCCACCGCTTGCACCGCCTCCGGTCACGCCCTCGGCGAGGCCTATCGGATCGTCCAGGAGGGCGAGGCCCGCATGATGCTGGCCGGCGGCTACGACTCGCTGATCTCGTGGCTGGACGTGCTCGGCTTCTCCCTGCTGGGTGCGCTCACCACCGACCACGCCGACGAGCCCCAGCGGGCATCGCGACCGTTCAGCGACGACAGGTCCGGATTCGTTCTCGGCGAGGGCGCGGTGATGTTCGTGCTCGAGGATCTCGAGTCGGCGCGCGCCCGCGGTGCACACATCCATGCGGAGATCGTCGGCTACGCGGCCACCATGAACGCCTACCGCATGACCGACCCGCCACCGGACGGCGGTGGCGTCAGCCTGGCGATGGCGCAGGCCCTCGAAGACGCGGGACTGCCGCCCTCGGAGGTCGGATACATTGCCGCGCACGGCACTTCGACGCCCGGCAACGACATCTGCGAGACGAAGGCCATCAAGGACGTGTTCGGCGCGCACGCCCAGCGAGTGGCCGTCAGCTCGGTGAAGTCGATGATCGGCCACCTCACCGCGGCGGCCGCCGGGGCCGGATTGCTGGGCGCTCTCGGCGTGCTGCGCACCGGATACGCGCCACCCACCATCAATCTCGACCGCCCCGATCCCGCGCTCGATCTGAACTACGTCGCGAACGCGGCCCAGGCGATCGACACGGACACGGTGATGGTCAACGCATTCGCGTTCGGCGGCACCAACGCCTGCCTGATCCTGCGGAAGGACACGCCATGATCGCCCGCACGGCGGCCGCGCCGGCACTCGTCGGCCTGGACCGCATCGTCGACCTCACGGCGGGCCGTACCGCCGCGGCGATACGCAATGTGCCCAGCACGCTCGCCCTCTTCGACAGCCACTTCCCGCGTTTCCCGGTCCTGCCGGGCGTGCTGATTCTCGGTTCGCTCGGCGAGCTCGCCGCCCTGCTGATGTCGGAAACAGCCGGGGGCGCATGGGAATTGGCGGCAGCGCGGACGATCCGGTACCGCCACTTCGTCCGGCCCGGAGACAGCATGCACCTGCACGTCGACCTGCTGGAGCCCGGTGTCTGCGCCGGCCGGGTCCTGGTGGCCGGCAAGCGCGTGACAACCGTTGGCCGCCTGGAGCTTTCGGCGGCAGCAACCGGGGGTGCGCGATGAAACGGGTCGTCATCACGGGCATCGGGCTGGTCACCGGCCTCGGCGTCGGGACCGCGGAGACCTGGAAAGGGCTGTTGGACGGCCGCAGCGCGGTCGGCGACCTCCGCGGCTTCGACGCGAGTTCGCTGCGTTCGCGGCTGGGCGCCGAGGTGGCCGACTTCGAGCCCGCGCAGTTCGCGGCGAACCGGCGAGTGCTGCGGAACATGACGCGCAACGACCAATTCGGTGTCGCCGGCGCCGCGCTGGCTCTCGACGATGCGGCCCTGACGATCGCCGACCCGGATCGCGCGGGGCTGTTCCTGGGCGGCAACAAGGAGATTTCCGAGCCTGCCAAGGTGCTCGACGCGGTGCTGCTGGCCCGCAACCCCGACGGCAGCGCGGATCTGGCACGCATGGGCACCGAGGGCGCGGCGGCCTTCTACCCGCTGTTCTACGTCGAGGGATTGCAGGCCGCGGCACTCTTCTACATCTCCCAGGCACACGGATTGCGTGGCGCCAACACGTATTTCGCGGGTACCGCCGAGGCCGGCGCCACCGCGATCGGCCGCGCCTTCCGGGCCGTGCGCCGCGGTGAGGCCGCAGTGGCGGTGGCGGGTGGCTTCGACGACCCGACCTCGTGGTGGAGCATGACGAAGCTGGACCCGATGGGGGTGCTCAGTCTCCGGAACGAACTCGGCGCCACGGCGGTCCGGCCCTTCGACAGCGAGCGTGACGGCTTCGCGCCCGGTGACGGTGCGGCATTCGTCGTGCTCGAAGACGCCGACGCGGCGGTCGAGCGCGGAGCGTCCGTCTACGCCGAGATCACCGGCTTCGGACGAGGATTCGCACAGCCGGGCGCCGGCGATCCGGCTGCCGAGGCCGGCGCCGCAGGAGCGATCAGGTCCGCGCTGCGCGAGGCCGGGATCGAACCGGATGCCATCGATTGCGTCGTCGCCGAGGGCGCGGCGGTGCCCGATGTCGACAGTGCCGAGATCGATGCGCTGCGTACGGTTTTCGGGCCCCGCCTGGAACAGCTTCCGGTGACCGCCGTCACCGCGGCCACCGGTCATCTGATGGCGGGTGCGGGCGCCCTCAATGCGGCGGTGGCCGCATTGATCGTCCGACACGGTGCGGTGCCGCCGATCGCCACGCTGACCGATCCGGACCCCGCCTGCGCCGGTCCGCGCTGGGTCACCGACCCGGGTCACGAGCAGCCGGTCGGGCACGTCCTGGCCCTGGCCCGTGGCTTCCAGGGCCAACACGTCGCTCTGGTCCTCCGAGCACACACAGCAAGGACACCGCAGTCATGAACACCGCAGTCGCCACTACCCCCGCCCCCTGCCGCATCGCCGTGATCGGTGTCGGCGCCATCACCTCCCAGGGCCCGACCGCGGCGGACCTGTGGCTCGGCGCGAGCTCGGGCCGGGTGGCCATCCGCCCGGTCGAGCTCATGTCGATGGACGGATTCCGCACCCGGCTGGCCGGCGAGGTCGTCACTTCCTACACCACCAAGCACGATGTCGGCTATCCCGAGGGATTCGTCGATCGCGCACTGGATTTCGCTCTCGTCGCCGCCCAGGAAGCCATGGAATCGGTGGGGGAGATCGAGCGGGTCGTGTCCGCCGAACGGTTCGGCGTCGTGCTCGGTACCTGCAATGCCGGACTGCTCAGCGCCCGGCACTGGTACCGGGCCCGCGATCGCGGCGAGACCGTCGATCCGCGAGTGCTGCTCTTCACGCCGCCGCAGGCGCTGGCCGAGGCCGTCGCCGGAGCGTTCGGCGCGCGGGGCCCGGTGCTGTCGGTCAATACGGCGTGCGCTGCCGGCGCGAACGCGGTCGGTTACGCCGCGGATCTGATTCGAGCCGGGCGAGCCGATGCCGTGCTCGCCGGCGGCACCGACGCGTTGTCCGATGTCCTGGTGGCGGGATTCAACTCGCTCGAGTCCCTGTCCCCGATCCCCGCGGCACCGTATTCCAAAGACCGGCAGGGACTTTCGCTCGGCGAGGGCAGCGGCATGCTGGTGCTGGTCCGCGCGGACCTGGCGTCGCGGCTCGGGCGCCCGATCCTCGCGGAGGTGGCGGGACTCGGGCTGTCGGCCGACGGCTATCATGCGACCGCGCCGCGCCCGGACGGCACAGGCGCCGCCCGGGCGATCCAGGCCTCGCTGCGCGCGGCGGGCCTGGAGCCCGCTGATGTCGTCTACGTGAACAGCCACGGCACCGGCACCGCGAAGAACGATCCGGCCGAAACCATGGCCATGAAGGTGGGTCTGGGCGAGGCCAGCAGCGCGGTCTCGATCAGCAGTACCAAGTCCATGATCGGCCATCTGCTCGGTGCCGCGGGTGCGGTCGAGGCGATCGTCACCGTGAAGGCGATCGAGGAACAGCTCGCCCCGCCCACCGCGAGTTACACGCCGGGCGATCCGGACTGCGATCTCGACTACACGCCGAATGTCCCACGCAGCATGAACATTCCGGTCGCCATGTCCAACAACTTCGCCTTCGGCGGCGCGAACGCGTCGCTGGTACTGACCCGTGACTCCGCGGTGCCCGCCACCCCGGTTCCCGATCGGGTGGTGATCACCGGCATCGGCGCGCTGACCTGTGCCGGTGTGGGGACGACGGCACTGCGGGAAGCCTTCGCGCAACGGCTTCGGCGCACGACAGACGAATCCGGCGCTCGCATCGGCCGGGTTCCGCTCGACGCGAGCGAGTTCCTCTCGGCGAAGGTGCGGCGCCGGATGGATCGGCTGGGCATCTTCAGCGTGATCGCCTCGCGCCTCGCGCTCGAGGACGGCGGATTGACGCTCGACGATGGCAACCGCACGCGCGTGGGCACGGTGCTCGGTACGGGCATCGGGCCGATGGACGCCATGGAGGCCTTCGCTCGGCCGCTGTTCGACAACGGCCCTCGGGCCGCCAGCCCCGCGCTGTTCCCGAACACCGTCTACAACGCCGCCACGGGACAGGTCACCATGCATGTGGGCGCGGTCGGACCCACCACCACGGTGACCACCGGCCACGCCGCCGGAGCCGCCGCGCTCGCCTACGCCTTCGACATCCTGGCCCGCGACGAGGCCGACAGCATGCTGGCCATCGCGGCCGACACCCTCACCGACACGGTCGTCGATGCCTACCGTGCGATCGGGCCGATGGCCACCGCGGGATTCGGGATCGCCGAGGCCGGAATCGCGGTGCTGCTGGAACGGGCGAGCGCCGCGGCGGCCCGCGGTGCGACCGCCTGTGCCGAGCTGCTCGGCTACGGAATCGCTTCGGACGCACGGGGAGTCGGCCGGTGGGATCGCGACGGCGGTGGCGTCGAACGTGCGATCCGCGCGGCCCTCGAGCAGGCAGGCGTGGAGCCGCACGGCGTGCGCGCGGTGTGGACCGGCAGCATCGGTGTCCCGGCCGCGGACGAGCCCGAAAATTCCGCTCTGACAAGGGTATTCGCTGGGCCGCCGACGCCCGTGCGGTTCGATCCGAAACGGTTGTTCGGTGAGCCGATCGGTGCGGGTGCGCCGCTGGCGCTGGCACTGGCCACCGCGGACCCCGGCCTGGACGGGCCGGCGCTGGTGCTCAGCAGCTCGCTGGGTGGCACGCACATCGCTCTCGTCGTCGGGCCGGTCCTATGACGCGCAGGGCTCGACCGCTCGCCCAGCAGGCCGAACTCGGCGGCGTGCGATTGGGGTACGGCGAGCTGGCCGGCGAGGGGCCGCCGCTGGTGCTGCTGCACGGTGTCGGCGCGCGCTGGCAGGTGTACAGCCCACTGATGGTGGCCCTGTCCGACCACTACGCCCAGTACGCGCCCGATCTGCGCGGCCACGGTGTGTCGGGGCGGTCCGCCGACTACGGCATCGGTGATTTCGCCTATGACGTCATCGATTTCATCGACAGCGTGGTCGGTGAACCCGCGCACCTGTACGGGCACTCGCTCGGCGGCTGGGTCGCGCTGACCGTGGCCGCGCGGCGGCCGGAGCTGGTCCGGTCGCTGGTCATCGCGGATTCCGGCATCTACCCTGCCGACATCCCGCGGGAGACGGCGCTGCTGTGGCTGGCCGGACTGCCACTGGCGCTGCGCTCGCTGGCGAAGTCTCTGGACCAGTTCGACGCGCAGGTGCTCACCCAGTACAACGACGGGCGGATGACCCGTGACTACGACCCGGACGAACTGCTGGTCCGAGTCCGGTGTCCCGCCTTGCTGATTCAGGGCGACGCCGCGCGCGGCGCGTTCATGTCGGACAACGACGTCCGGCGCGCGACGGCCTCACTCGCCGACGTCCGGCACGTGCGTATCGAAGGCGTCGGACACGGCCTGCACATCGAGGACACCACCGGTATTGCCGACACCCTGTGCGAATTCCATCGAACAATCTCGTCGATCAGGAGCTGACCATGCCCACCTTCGTCGACCATGCGAAGAACTTCTTCCCGTCGCTGATCATCCGCTCACCGTTTCACAGTCTCATGAGCGCGAAATACGGCATTCTGACCTTCACCGGACGCAAGTCGGGCCGAATCTATTCGACGCCGATGGCCTATGTGCGCGAGGGCAATCGCGTTCTCCTGTCCACGGATTCGCCGTGGCACCGTAACCTGACGGGCGGCGCGCCGGTCACGCTGCTGCTGCGCGGCCGCACGGTTCAGGGTGTGGCCACCCCGGTGTCCGACCCGGCCGAAGGCGCGGCCATCCTGCGCACGCTCGTCGACGCCATTCCCTCCTACGCGGGTCCGGCGGAGTTGGCCACCGAGAACGGCCGCGTGCCGGACGCCGAGATCGCGCGCGCGGTCACCACCGGCGGCCGGGTGAGCATCGCGGTGGAATTGGGTGCGGGGCAATGACGATCGGACGGGTCATCGTCGCGGGCGCCGGAATCGGCGGCCTGACCACCGCCATTGCCCTGCGCAGGGTCGGCATCGATGTCGTCGTCGTCGAGAAGGTCGGCAAGGCCGAGGATCTCGCCAAGGGTGCGGGAGTACACCTGTGGGCCAATGCCTTACGAGCGCTTCAGCATGTGGACCTCGCCGAAAGGGTCGCCGCGATCGGCACCGAGGTCACCGCACATCGCTACCTGGACTGGCGGGGCCGCCGGCTCGGCGGGCTCGACCTGGCGACGCTGGGCGGCGAAATCGGCGCCCCCTCGGTCGGTGTGAGCCGCCCGGACCTGCATCGCCTGCTGCTCGAATCCGTCGGCGCGGAGGCGTTGCGCCTGGGTGTCGAGGTGATCGGCTTCGAGCAGAACACCCGGCGGGTGCTGGTCCGGCTCGCGGACGGCAGCAGCGTGGAGGGCGATGTGCTGGTCGGCGCGGACGGAATATCGTCGATCGTCCGCAGGCAGTTGCACGGGCCCGCCCAGCCGCACTACTCCGGGATAACCGCGTGGCGCGGCATCACCGATTACACCGATCCGGAGATACCGCCGGGGGAGATGCGAATCTACTGGGGGCCGGGCGCTCGGATACTCCACTACAACGTCAGCGGTGGGCGCCTGTACTGGCTCGCACTCGTGAAGTCCCCACCCCGGGTGCCGGATCCGGCCGAAGGCCGCAAGGCCGCCGTGCTGGAGGTCTACCGGGGCTGGCCCGCCCACATTCAGCGCATGCTCGCCGCCACCGCACCCGAAGCGATTCTGCGCACCGATATTGTGGATCGGGATCCTTTGCCGCACTGGGGATTCGACCGCGCCACCCTGCTCGGTGACGCCGCCCACCCGATGACGCCCGACATGGCGCAGGGCGCCGGACAGGCGATCGAGGACGCGGTGTGCCTGTCGCGCGTTCTGGTCTCGGCCACCGATCCCGTTGCCGCGCTGCGGGAATACGAGCGGCGCCGCATCGGCCGCGCCAACGAGTTCGTCAAGACCTCGCGCATCGTGAGCCGCATGAGCCTGCTCGAGGCCGCACCACTGCGTGCGGTCCGGGACAACGTCGTGCTGCGCACCGTCTACGCCATGCAATCCGCCGGCCGGGCCCGCGCCGATCTCATTCCGCAGTTGTAGAAAGGAACCAGTCCGATGTCGATCGAAAACCAGACCCGCCCGGCCGGAGTCGAGGCGCCGGTCTTCACACCGGCCACGCGGCGCATCGCCGGAATCCTGTTGCTGATCATGGTCGGCGTGGAGTTCGGCGGATACTTCCTCACTCAGGTCGACACCGGCAAGGTGCCGCAGACCGCATTCCAGGAGAGCTTCGAGCGCGCCGGTCACGCGCACGCGGGTGTGCTGCTGATCCTCGCGCTGATCTCGTTGATCCTCACCGACTCCGTCCGGCTGACCGGATGGTTCGGCCTCGTCACCCGGCTGGCGACCCCGGCCGCGGCCGTGCTGATCTCGGCGGGATTCTTCCTCTCGGCGATCGGCGACGGGCGTACCCAGCCCAACCCCCTGGTGGTGCTGCTCTGGCTCGGTGTGGCCAGCCTGACCGCCGGATTGGTCAGCCTCGGCGTGGCCCTGCTGCGCCGCTAGCCGTTCCGAATACCTCGTCTCGAAGAAGTTCCGCTTCAGGAGTAGTCATGTTCACGCGCATCGCCATCGTCAACCGTGGGGAGGCGGCTCGCCGCCTGATTCATGCGGTCCGGGAGTTCAATGCCGAGCACCGAGATCGCGAACCACTACAGACCGTCGCGCTGTACACCGATGGCGAGCGCCACGCGGGATTCGTTCGCGACGCGGATCAGTCCTACTGTCTCGGACCGGCGTCCGCGCGGCCCTACCTGGACCTCGCCGTCCTGGAGCGGGCGTTGACCGCGACCGGCGCCGACGCCGCGTGGGCCGGTTGGGGTTTCGTTGCCGAGGACCCGGCCTTCGTCGAGCTGTGCGACCGGCTCGGGGTGACATTCCTCGGTCCCACCGCCGCGGCCATGCGTGCGCTGGGCGACAAGATCGGCGCCAAGCTGCTGGCCGAACAGGTCGGGGTACCGGTCGCGGCCTGGAGCCGCGGGCCGGTCGACTCGCTGCCGGCCGCCCTGGAGAAGGCGGAGGAAATCGGCTATCCCCTCATGCTCAAGGCGACCGCGGGCGGCGGTGGGCGCGGGATCCGGATCGTCGCCTCGCCGCAGGAGCTCCGGGAGGCATACACCCGTACCAGCCAGGAGGCGCTCCGGTCGTTCGGCAACGGGACGGTCTTTCTCGAGCGTCTGGTAAACGGCGCCCGGCACATCGAGGTGCAGGTCATCGCCGACGCGCATGGCACGGCCTGGGCGCTCGGCGTGCGCGACTGCTCCATCCAGCGCCGCAATCAAAAGATCATCGAGGAATCCGCCTCGCCGCTGCTGGATTCGGAACAGATTGCGACAGTGAAGAATTCGGCCGAGCAGCTGGCGCTCGCCGTCGGCTACTGCGGCGCGGCCACGGTGGAATTCCTCTACCAGCCCCAGGAGCGGTTGTTCGCCTTCCTGGAAGTCAACACCCGGTTGCAGGTCGAGCACCCCGTCACCGAACTGACGACCGGCATCGACCTGGTCAAGGCGCAGATCGAAGTGGCCGCCGGACTGCCGCTGCGTGGTGAGCGCCCGGCCGAGCGCGGCCACGCGGTCGAGGCTCGACTCAACGCGGAGGACGCCGACCGCGATTTCGCGCCCGCACCCGGTCGGATCGAACTGCTGCGCTGGCCGGCCGGACCGGGCATCCGCATCGATACCGGCGTGATCGAAGGCGATGAGATCCCACCGGATTTCGACTCGATGATCGCCAAGATCATTGCCTACGGCCGGGATCGGGACGAGGCGCTGGCGCGGCTGCGGCGCGCGGTCGCCGAGACCACGGTGGTGATCGAGGGCGGCGCGACCAACAAGAGCCTGCTGATGTCGCTCCTGGAAGCCGCCGAGGTGATCGACGCCACCGCCGACACCCGCTGGGTGGACCGCGTCCGCGGCGAAGGCGGTCTCGTCCCCGCTCAGCAGGCCGGAATCGCATTGGCGGCGGCGGCGATCGCCGGCTACGAGGAGGGCGAGCAGGCGCGCCGGGCCAGGTTGTGGGAAACCGGCCGCGGCGGTCGCCCCCAGGTCCTCGACGAGGCCGTACGGGCGGTGGAGGTCAAGCTCTCCGGCCGCACCCATCGCACGGTCGCGGCCCGGACCGGCGCCGACCGCTACCGGATCACCATCGACGGCATCGGATTCGACGCCTCCGTGGAGCGGCGTGATCGCTATTCGAGCCGATTGACCGTCGGCGACCGTACCTACCGCATCGTCACGGCCGTTCACGGCACCGCGCATGTGGTGGAGGTCGACGGTGTCGCCCATCGCGTGAGCCGGGACGAGGGCGGCGCCGTGCGCGCGCCCGCCCCGGCGCTGGTGGTCGCCACGCCGGTCGCCGCCGGCGACGAAATCGCCGCCGGAGCACCGGTTGTGGTGCTGGAGAGCATGAAGATGGAGACGGTGCTGCCGGCGCCGTTCGACGCGCGGGTGCGGGCGCTGCTGGTCTCCGTCGGCTCTCAGGTGACCACCGGAACACTGATGGCTCGGTTGGAGCCGATGGGCGAGGCGTCCGACGCGGCCCCGCAGGAACCAGCGGACCAGGTGCTACCGGTCCTCGCCGACGATCACTCCCCGTCGGCGACCGCGCTGCGCGCGTTGCAGGAATTGTCCTGCACGATACTGGGTTTCGATCACGTCACCGAGTCCGATTCCGCGCTGACCCGCTATCTCCGCGGGCGCAACGATCTCGTGGCGGCCCAGTTCGCGCCGCTGATCGCCGAGGCCGAGGTGATCGATGCCTTCTGTGACATGGCCGAAGTGTCGGACCCGGCGCCCGAAGAGGACTCGCACCGCAGCCGACGAGAGCAGCTGCACGTCTACCTGCAGAGCCTGGACGTCCGGCGCGGGGCGCTGTCCGCCGGATTCCGGCAGGCCCTGACGGCAGGATTGCTCCGCTACGGGGTCGACGGCTTCGACCGCACACCCCAACTGGAGCAAGCGGTGTATCGGATCGTCCTCGCGGGCAAGCGATTCGACGACGCCACCCGGGCGGTGCAGGAACTGCTCAAGGTGTGGCTGACCGAGCCGCGCCCGGACGCCGATCCGGCGGTGCGGAACGCCCTGGAACGGCTGATCAGGGTCGCGGGCGCACGCATGCCGGTCCTGGCCGAACTGGCCCGCAGCGTCCAGTTCCGCTGGTATCTGCATCCCGAGTCCGAGGCGGCTCGCGCCGCCATGCTGGCCGGCATCCCGGATGAACTGCGCGCCCTGGCGAGCATTCCGGACTCGCCGGAGCGGACGCGGCGGATCACTGCCATCGCCGATATTCCGGAGTCGCTGGACCGAATCGTGGTGGCCCGGTTGCGGCGTGACACGCACGCCCCCGTGGATCCGCTCCTGGAAGTGATGTGCCGCCGCCGCTACGGCGAACAGCAGCTGCGGAGTGTGCGCACGGTTACGATCGCGGGACGCGCCTTCGCGGTGTGCGATTACCGGCTGGAACTGCGGCCCCGTAATACCGTTCCGACCACCTGCGTCGCCACCGTGGCACGCGTGAGCGACCTGCGCGACGGTCCGACCGGCGTGCTGGTGACCGCACTGTGCGGGCTGCTCGACGGCTCGCCCGCCGACCACGTCCATGTCATCGATCTACTGCTGTACTGGCCCGACGCACCGGACTCGATCGAGGAACGAGCGGCCGATCTGCTCACGGCACTGCGCGGCACCGGATTGGCGCCGCACACTCGGCGGATCACGGTCGCGCTGGCGCCGCCGGACGGCGCTCCGCTGGAGCACTTCACCTTCCGCCGCCGCACCGGTGATCTGGTGGAGGACACCGTGATTCGTGGTGTGCACCCGCTGGTCGGGCGCCGCTTGCACCTGTGGCGACTGCGCAATTTCCATCTCGACCGCCTGCCGACACCGCCCGACATGGCCGCCTATCACCTGGTGGCCAAGGAGAATCCCTCCGATCAGCGGCTGGTCGCCATGGCTCAGGTGCGCCGCTTCGAGCCGGTGCGCGACGGCGCCGGCGCGATCATCACGGTGCGTGGTGCGGAAACCGTGCTCAATGCCTGCGTGGAGGTGGTGGCACAGGCGCAGCGGGAACTGGATCCGGTCGGTACGCGTCTGGAACTGAACCACGTGTGGCTCGACATCCGGCCGGTGATCGATGTCGACATCGCGGCACTGGCGGATTGGCTGCACGCCACCGCGCCCCAGATCGTGCGGGCGGGCATTCAGGAGGTGGTGGTCCACGGCCGCGTACGTCAGCCGGACGGCTCCTACGATTTCCAGGTCACCCGATTCCGCTACGACCTGACCGGTGGCACCGAGGTCACCGTCGATGCGCCGCCCGCCGAACCGCTGGCGCCGCTGGCGGATTACGACCAGAAGGTGCTGCGCGTGCGCCGCCGCGGGGCGATCTATCCCTACGAGCTGGTCGACCTCGTGCGCGGGGCCGGCGGCAGTTTCACCGAGCTCGACCTCGACTCCGACGGCACCGCGCTGATCGAGGTCGACCGGCCCCGTGGCCGGAACCGGGCCGGAATCGTCGTCGGCGCGGTGTCCACGCCGACCGAATTGCATCCGGAAGGGGTGCAACGGATCGTGCTGCTCGGCGACCCCTACCGCGAACTCGGCGCGCTCGGTGAACCCGAATGCGCCCGTATCGATGCCGCGCTGGAGTTGGCGCAACGCCGACGGGTGCCGTTGGAGTGGTACGCCCTGTCGTCGGGCGCCCGCATCTCGATGGCTTCCGGGACCGAGAACATGGACTGGGTCGCCCGGGTGCTGCGCCGTATCGTCCAGTTCACCCAGGCCGGCGGTGAGATCAATATCGTTGTAGCGGGCATCAATGTTGGCGCGCAGCCATATTGGAACGCCGAGGCCACCATGCTGATGCACACCAGGGGAATTCTCGTGATGACCCCCGCGAGCGCCATGGTGCTGACCG
This sequence comes from Nocardia sp. NPDC046763, assembly GCF_040645495.1. Lineage (NCBI taxonomy): Bacteria > Bacillati > Actinomycetota > Actinomycetes > Mycobacteriales > Nocardiaceae > Nocardia > Nocardia sp. NPDC046763. Next base: position 51,954 of record NZ_JBEYYI010000017.1, read on the forward strand.
GTAAGCAGTCGCTGGACTTCTCCGGCGGTGTATCCGCCGAGGACAACTTCGGTATCGGCGGGTATGCCCGCGTCATGGGCCCCAATGGCCAGTCCCAGTACTTTGCGCCCAATCTTGCTGCCGCACAAGCTATTCTGATCAGTCATTACGAGCACTCGTATGTCGCCGCGGGTGAGTCCGGCCCGCGCCGGGCCGCGACCGCCGACCCGGTCACCCGGGATGTGACCGAGTTCCCGCACCGCCACCCGGACAGCGACTTCACCACCGTGGGTCACATCTTCAGTCCGGCCACCAACCCGGACCGGAAGAAGCCCTTCTCGATTCGCGCTGTTCTGCAAGCGGTTTCGGACCAGGACCAGCCGATCTCGGAGCGGTGGGCGGACATGGCGGAGGCCGACACCGCCGTGGTGACCGACGCCCGCGTCGCCGGTCGGTCGGTCTGCCTGATCGGCATCGAATCCGCGCAGGTCGCCCGCCACGGATTCCCGCCCGCCGACGGACCCGAGTCCTTCACCGCCGGAACGCTCTTCCCGCTGTCATCGAAGAAGGTGGCCCGCGCCATCAACGCCGCGAGCGGCAATCGCCCGGTGGTGGTGCTGGCGAACCTGTCCGGTTTCGACGGCTCCCCGGAATCGATGCGGCGGTTGCAGCTGGAGTACGGCGCCGAAATCGGCCGCGCCATAGTGAATTTCGATGGACGCATCGTGTTCTGCGTGATCTCCCGCTATCACGGCGGCGCGTTCGTGGTCTTCTCCAAGGCACTCAACCCCGGCATGACGGTCCTGGCCGTCGAGGGTTCCTTCGCCTCGGTGATCGGCGGCGCCCCCGCCGCTGCCGTGGTATTCGCCCGCACCGTCGACGCCCGCACCGCCGACGACCCACGCATCCGCGGACTCCGGCAGCGCATCGACGCCACCGATGACGCCGGGAAGCGCGCCGAACTGGTCACCGAGCTGGCCGACCTGCGAACCCGGTTGCGCGCCGAACATCTGTCGGCCGTGGCCGCCGAGTTCGACGAGGTCCACAGTATTCAGCGGGCCGTCGCCGTCGGCTCGGTCGATGCCGTCATCCCCGCTGCCGAGTTGCGGCCGCGCATCGCGGCCGCGCTCGCGACCCGCCCCGAGTAACCGACACCGATCCGAGAGGCCGCCATGAACTGGTTCGCATTCGCCGCCCTGGTGCTCACCGGCTTCACCGCCTGCGCCGAATTCGGCTCCTACGCATTCGTCCACCCGGTGGTGCGACGCCTGCCCCGGACCGAGCACCTCCAGGTCGAGCAGGGCCTGCTGAGGACATTCGGCCGGGTCATGCCGCCTTTGATGATCATCACCGTGATCATCGGCGTGAGCTACGCGGTCGACGTCTGGCACCTCGGCGGGGCCTCCCGCGCACTCGGCGTGGCCTCGGCGACCTCCTTCACGGCAGCGATCATCTCGACGATCATCTTCAACGTCCCCATCAACCTGTCCACGGCACGATGGAATGCCGAAGCGCCGCCGGAGCATTGGAAGCAGATCCGCAACAGATGGGAGTTCTTCCAGGGATTGCGTTCGTGGCTGCTATTGATCGGCTTCATCCTCCTCTCCGCCGAGATCGCCACCCAACTGGGCTGACCGAGCGTCTGGCGTTTCGCGGAGATCGAGGGTCTCAAGGAGTCGTGAACGTACCGAGCCCCGAGGAGACGTTGATGGCTACGCCGTCGGCGGTGGCGGCAGCGACGATCCGGCCTGCCCCGGTGAACACCGGCACCGGTACCGGGGCACAGTCGCAGGGCTGCTGCGCTGTTTCTCGAATTGCCATGTCGATCACACCCGATGCTCCGGTCGTCAGGTTCGCCCACCGGATCCGGGCGGCCGAGTCGAGCATGCTGCCGCCGTCGAACGGTGGTGGAGTGGCGACACCGAAGGTGGTGACTCCCGGTTGGTCGCCGACGGTCGCCGTCAAGTAGATCGTGAATTGCGTTGGAACACCCCATGATTGGGATACTTCAATCATTGGGAACTGGAACGTGGTCGTCTCCGCGGCGCGAGCGACGGCGTGCTGCTCCAGCACCGACGCACCCGCCATTGCACTCGCGAAACCCAGCCTGCCGACCACGCCTGCAACCCGGCGAATCACATTGTTCGTCACTGGCCCTCCTCGCATTCGATTCCGGCGTGCATCGAGTGATTCCTGTGTGCGTCGAGGTCGGCGGCGTGCTGACGACTGCCCTGAACCAGCACCCTGCCAGTAAACAACCCGAGATGCGATATTCACGGCATCGCCTCGCGCGTCGCCGCAGGGCAACCTGGTCGCGGTGCACAGCCACCGAACGTCAGCTAGGAATTTGCTCGGCGGCGGGACACAATAAGTGCAGGGATGACTGTTCCAGAGCGATCTGTCGTGTTCGACAGACCCACCTCGTCTGCGCTGATTGGGGCGGAACTGACATGCACCGAGATGGTGAGCGACCGAAGCGGCTCAGTGTTTCCGCGCTGGCGGCGGTAGCAAATCCGTCGTACTCGCGAATCGATACGTGGAATCTGCTCGACGACGCGTGCCGTCAGCTGGCCGATGTCGACCATGCCGGTCAGGACACCACACACGAAGCCGCCGTGGTGCGACGTCTCCTCGATCGTCTCGGCGCCTACGAGCGGTACTGGCTGTATCCGGGAGCAGAGAGACTGGCGGCGTTTCACAGATATGTCGCCGACCTCGCCACGGCGCGGCTCACCGAGGAGGTGTCGTTGGCCGTGCGCCTGCTCTCCGAGTACGGCGACCGCACGGCTCTGTTCGACACATCCGCGCCATTGGCCGATCAGGAACTCGTTGCTCGGACCAAACAGCAGCAGTTCTATACCGTCGTGCTCGGCGACGATTCCCCGCCCGGAGCTCCCGAGAGCCTGGCGGAGAGCCTGCGGGCGCTTCGCGACCCGTCCGACGATGTGCAGTTCGAGCTGCTCGTCGTCGCGAGCATCGAGGATGCCATCACCGCTGTCGCGTTGAACGGCGAGATTCAGGCGGCGATCATCCGGCATGACCTGCCGCTGCGTTCACGCGACCGGGTGCCGTTGATGAACACGTTGCTCGGCGCCAACGAGGACGTGGTCGTGACCGACCGCACCCACGACTGGGTCGAATGTGGTGAGTGGATCAGGAAGCTGCGGCCTCATATCGACCTGTATCTGCTGACCGACGAGTCGATCGCCGCGGAGACCGAGGGCGAGCTGGACGTCTACGATCGCACGTTCTATCGGCTCAACGATGTCACCGACCTGTACAGCACAGTGCTCGCCGGCATCCGGAGCCGGTTCGCCACACCGTTTTTCGACGCTCTGCGGGCCTATGCGGCCGCACCGGTCGGCCAATTCCACGCCCTTCCCGTCGCGCGCGGCGCCAGCATCTTCAACTCCAAGTCGTTGCAGGACATGGGCGAGTTCTACGGCCGCAACATCTTCATGGCGGAGACGTCGTCCACCTCCGGCGGGCTGGACTCGCTGCTGGACCCGCACGGCACGATCAGGGCGGCCATGGACAAAGCCGCCGCGACGTGGTGCGCCGACCGGACGTACTTCGTCACCAATGGAACATCCACCGCGAACAAGATTGTCGTGCAGGCCCTGACCCGGCCGGGCGACATCGTTCTGATCGACCGCAATTGCCATAAGTCGCACCATTACGGCCTGGTGCTCGCCGGCGCGTACCCGATGTACCTGGACGCATACCCACTCGCGCCCTTCGCGATCTACGGAGCGGTGTCCCTGCACACCATCAAGAAGGCGTTGCTGGACCTCGAGGCTGCCGGGCTCCTGGACCGAGTGCGCATGCTGCTGCTCACCAACTGCACTTTCGATGGCATCGTCTACAACCCCCGGCGGGTGATGGAGGAGGTCCTGGCGATCAAGCCGGATATCTGCTTCCTCTGGGACGAGGCGTGGTACGCGTTCGCGACCGCCGTGCCGTGGGCACGGCAGCGGACCGCGATGGTCGCCGCCGAGCAACTCGAATCGACATTGTCCTCGCCCGGGTACGCCGAGGAGTACCGCCGGTGGAAGGCGTCGATGGAGGGCGTGGACCGTGCCGAGTGGGTCGACCACCGGCTACTTCCCGACCCCGGGCGCGCGCGGGTGCGCGTGTACGCGACGCATTCCACCCACAAGTCGCTGTCGGCGCTTCGGCAGGCGTCGATGATCCATGTCCGCGACCAGGATTTCGCAGCCCTCGTCCGCGAGACGTTCACCGAGGCGTTCCTGACTCACACCTCGACGTCGCCGAACCAGCAACTCCTGGCGTCGTTGGACCTGGCGCGCCGGCAGGTCGACATCGAGGGCTTTCAGCTGGTCCGGAACGTCTACGACATGGCGCTGGTCTTCCGTCACCGGGTCCGCAAGGACCGGCTGATCGGTAAGTGGTTCCGCATCCTGGACGAGGCCGACCTGGTGCCCGAGGAGTTCCGGGCCTCCGAAGTCAGCTCGTACCGGCAGGTCAGGCAGGGTGGGTTGGCCGAGTGGAACGAGGCGTGGCGGTCCGATCAGTTCGTGCTCGACGCGACACGGGTCACCCTGTTCATCGGTAAGACCGGCATGAACGGATACGAGTTCCGCGGGAAGATCCTGATGGACCGGTTCGGCATCCAGATCAACAAGACCTCGATCAACAGTGTGCTGTTGATCTTCACGATCGGCGTCACCTGGTCGAGCGTGCAGTACCTGCTCGACGTGCTGCGACGGATCGCCACCGACTTCGAGCGCAGCGAGAGCGCGGCAGGCAAGGCCGATCGCGCCCTGCATCTGCGCCGCGTCGACGCGATCACCAAGGATCTGCCCGCGCTGCCCGACTTCAGCGAGTTCGACACCGCGTTTCGTCCCGACGGCGCAAGCTCGTTCGGCGACATGCGATCGGCCTTCTACGCCGGATACGAGGAGTCCGACCGCGAACACGTCCTGCTCGGCGAGGCCGGGCGCCGGCTCGCCCATGGAAAGACCCTGGTGTCCACGACTTTCGTCGTGCCCTACCCGCCCGGCTTCCCGGTGCTGGTTCCGGGTCAGGTGATCTCACGGGAGATCCTCTATTTCCTGGCCGAGCTCGACGTCAAGGAAATCCACGGCTACAACCCCGACCTGGGGTTGTCGGTCTTCACCGAGGCCGCGCTCGCGCGGCTCACGGCCCGGCGCCTGGGTGCCGCCACGGCCAACGGTGCGCCGACTGTCCCTCCGACGCGCGTGTCGGCCACCGTCGGAAGGGTCTCGTGAGCTGTCCGACGACGGAACGGGCCGGGCGGGGTGGTCGCGGCTCACCCGAGGTTGTGATCAGAGGTGCGGGTCAGTCTTGCGGGGTGTCGGTGTAGCGCTGGAGATAGAGCGGTTCGCCGAGCTTCTCGAGGAGGTCGAGTTCGGTGTGCAGGTAGTCGACATGCTGCTCTTCGTCCTCGAGGATCTGCTCGAAGAGGCGAGCCGAGGTCGCATCGCCTCGCGAGCGCATCAGCTCGATGCCCGGGCGAAGCCGGTTGACGGCGTCGATTTCGATCTGCAGATCGGCCTGTAGCTGTTCGGCGACGGTCTGTCCGATACGGAGCAGGCCGAGTTTCTGATAGTTGGGAAGCCCGTCGAGAAACAGGATTCGATCGGTGAGGATTTCCGCGTGCCGCATCTCGTCGATCGACTCATGACGGGTGTGCTGGGCCAGCTTCGGAAAGCCCCAGTGCTCCTGCATCTTGGCATGCAGAAAGTACTGGTTGATCGCGGTGAGTTCGGCCGTCAGCTGGTCATTGAGCAGTGCAATGATGTCCTTGTCGCCCTTCATGGGCGTGATAGTGGCACAGATCACACGAGGTGGCGAGGTGTGAGCGTGCGTGTCGGCTCAGGCCGCCGACGACTCGACGCCGGACGACGCCCGGGCCTGGCTGAAAACCTCCGCCAGTCGCGTCGCGCAGTTGCCGCAGCCCGGCCGCCAGCCGCACGCGCGCTTCACCTGTCGGATGGAGTGGGCGCCACTCGAAACGCAGTCGTGCACATCGTCTTCGGAGACGGCGTTGCAAATGCAGACATACACGGGCGGGCCTCGCTGGCAGGAGTGATTTCCGAAGCGGCTTACCATCTAGAGGTAAGCCTCCCCTAATTTATAGCACCGTATGGGGGAATCGGGAAGCCGGCAAACTCGGTGTGGCCGCTGCGCGGGTGGCGCCGACAATGGTCGTATGACCGCCAGTGTCCAACTGCGCGTGTACGCCGAGCTGAACGACTTCCTGCATCAGGACGTCCGGTACGCGGCGCAGCCTCGGCCGATCCGTCCCCATCAGACCGTGAAAGATGTCGTCGAGGCTGCCGGTATCCCGCATACCGAGGTCGACCTGATCCTTGTGAACGGCGAATCCGTCGGCTTCGGCCACCACCCGCAGCCCGGCGATCGGCTCGTCGCCTACCCGATGTTCGAGACGCTGGATATCGGGCCGCTGACCCGGGTGCGTCCCCATCCGCTGCGTGATCCGCGTTTCGTCGTCGACGTCAATCTCGGCGGGCTCGCGCCGTTGCTGCGACTGATGGGACTCGACGCTCGCTGTGAGTGGGACGCCGACGACGCCACTCTGGCCGCGACAGCCGCCGCGGAGAATCGCATCCTGCTCACCCGCGACCGCGGACTTCTGAAGCGCCGCAACGTGACTCACGGCGTATTCGTTCGCTCGGACCGGCCATTCGACCAGATAGTGGAGGTGATCCGCCGCCTCGACCTGGCCGATCGGCTGGCCCCCTTCACCCGTTGCCCGCGCTGCGGCGGCCTGCTCGCCGACGTGCCCAAGCAGGACATCATCGATCGGCTCCAGCCCCTCACCCGCCGTTATTACGACACTTTCCGCCAGTGCCCGGATTGCGGCCGGATTTATTGGGAGGGTTCGCATCAGCCTCGCCTGAACTACCTCGTCGCCCGAATCCGCGCCGCGATCGGGTCGGCGTAGCGGGCCGGAAAAAAACTTGCCATCGAATTGCCCGCATGTATTGACTCCGGGCAAAGGTGGAGGAGACTTGTGTATACACCGAAACACCGGAGAACGTCGCAATGGCGATGGAGACGTCCATCAAAGTGAGCGACGGTACCCACAGGATTCGGCCAGGCCCCCGGCAAGTCGATTGGAAAATCGAGTGGTCAGCGACGACTGGGACTCGAGATTTCGATAGGGACTACCGGGGACTGATCTGTTCGGGGGCAAATGTACGACGGCGCGGCGACCATCGGGGTCGGCGCGCCGTCGTTTCTCCAGTGGCGTCGCACTCACCTGCGCGACCGGATGCGCCGCGTCGATCACAATCTCGTGATAGCGAGGCGCGGGCATCGGATGATCGCCGCCGGTTTTCATCGCCGCACAGGCGCCGACGCCCGCCGTCGCAACATCCGCATACCGTCGCCGCGGTGTCGTGCGCATTCTGCAACAGCACTCGCCCCGTCAGCGCCGCCAGCACGACAACCAGCCGGCGGATGCCGACGCGTCGCATAGTGGGCAGCTGCCCGATTCACCACATGAGGCGCGGCAAGCTGGATCGGGGACGAGCGCCCACCCTGAACCCCGCTGTGTAACTTGTTCGTGATCGTGTCGTGTGGAATGACCGGCTGGGGTATACCTGCGGTATACGGGTTTCAGATCTCAGCGCCCAGGGGACTTGCCGATGTCCGGTCAGATCGATCTGCATACCGACGTGCCGCACTCGGCTCGTATGTACGACTACTTCCTCGGCGGCAAGGACAATTACGAGGCGGATCGTGATGCCGCAGAAAAGGCGTTGCAGGAGTTTCCGGCGGTTCGGGTGACCGCGCGCACCAATCGTGAGTTCATGCGGCATGCCACGCGTTTTGTCGCCGGGCAGGGGATTCGGCAGTTTCTCGACATCGGCACGGGCATCCCGACGGAGCCGAATCTGCACCAGGTCGCGCAGGAACTGGCGCCGGAGTCCCGGGTGGTGTACGTCGACAACGATCCGCTGGTATTCGCGCACGCACGAGCACTGCTGGTGAGCTCACCCGAGGGCCGCACCGCCTACGTCCAGGCCGACGCCGCGCGCCCGCGGGATATCCTCGCCGCGCCGGAACTGCTGGAAACACTGGATCTTTCGCAGCCGGTGGCCGTCTCCCTGATGGCCCTGCTCCACTTCGTGCCCGGCGACGTCCACGATATCGTCGAGACCCTCATGGAGCCGCTGGCACCGGGTTCCTACCTCGCGATCTCGCATGTGACAACGGACTTCGACGACGGCGACTCGGACCCCGATGGCATGGCCCGCCTGCTACAGGTCTACATCGATCGCGGAATTCCCGTCCGGCCCCGCACCCGTGCCGAGGTCGAGCGCCTGTTCGGCGGCCTGGAACTGGTGGCTCCCGGCGTAGCGGTGATCCATCGCTGGCGGAGCGAGGGCATCGACCATCCACCCGGCCACGACAAGGTCGTGTCGCTCTACGGCGCCGTGGGCAGGAAGCCCTAGGCCATCGCCGGATAGGGTCCCGGCGGTGCCAGTGTGCTGACAGCGGTTCGCCAGGACGGTCTCGCAGACTGGGGGCAGGGCGGCGTGCGAAGCGTCGGTGGCCGTCCGGTTATATGAAAGCCGTTCCACCGCATCGACATCCGTACCAATTGAAGGAGTCAACCGTGCCGAATACCGCGCACCGCATCGCCCCGATCGCAGTCTTCGCCTCCCTCGCCGCCGGATTGGTCGTCGCCGCGCCGCAGGCCTCGGCGCACACCATCACCGCGGTCACCGTCGCCCCCGGTCTGGGCGGTGGCTACGGCACCGGCTGCAGCTACCAGGTGTCCGCCACCGTGGACGAGGATGCCTACCGGATCACCTTCATGGACAACGACTATCCGATCCGCAGCAACCAGAACCTCCAGGTCTCCGGCAATACCGCCTCGCTGGCCTGGACGCCGTCCACCACCGGTACCCACGTCATCACGGCCCTGTTCACCACCGGTGACCAGGCGCCCGCGACCACGACCGTGCAGGTCGGCGGCGCCGGGGTCAACCTGGGCAGCACCTGCTTCGCCCAGTAGCACCGGACGAGTTCGTCCTGCCTGCCTCGCAGGTTCCGAGGGATACCTCAACCCCTGGCACCAACCCGGCCGTTGGGCTGAACAACTATGCTGAACAGCAGCGTTCACTTCAGCTCAACGATTGGCAGGCATGGTCGACCGTCTCGAACCCGAGGCCTTCCTGATTCTCGCGGAGGAACGGCATTTCGGGCGGACGGCCCAGCGCCTGCGATCGACCACGGGCGCATCGGCCAGACTCCGCAAACTCGAGCGCAATGTCGGTGCGCCGCTGTTCGAACGCACCACCCGCCGGGTGCGGCTCACCTCGCATGTGCGCGAGGTAGGGAGGTAGGCCGGTGGTTGCGGTATCGGCGGGGGAGGAGCCCCGCGTGCAGGCCGAGGCGACCGACAATGTCCGGCTGCCGCAATCGATACTGCGGCACGCGGTTTCGGCGGGACTGGAACCGCGACAGCTCACCCGGGACTCGGGGGTACCCACGTGGACGCTGAGCGACGGCGAGGAGTATCGCGTCCCCAGCGCCGGATACCTGCGCACGTGGGAGGTGGTCGAGCACGGGCTCGGTAACCCGGATGCGGCGCTCGAGATCGCCGAGCGGTACGTCCTGGGCCAAGTGGGTTTGTACGACTACCTTTTCAGCACCGCGCCGACGCTGGGGGCGGGGCTGGAACTGTGCGGAACGTACCTGGGGGCCATCACTACGAACTTCCGAATGGAGCCGGGTCTCGAGACCGAGGAGGAGGTCACCTTCGACATCGGCATGATCAATGGCGAGGGCCGGGGCCGGGAGTTGGCCGCGCAGTGGGGTCTGGCGGCGATCTTCACACGCAGCAGGCTGGTCATGGACGGGCCGGTGAACCCGGTCCGTATCGCGTTCCACCAGCGGGCCCCGCGCAACCACGACCGGCTGGTCGAGTTGTTCGGCACCGACGCCATCGATTTCGGCGCGCCCGTGGACAGCATCACGGTCAGCACCGCCGATCTGGTCCGCCCGCTGCGCACCGCGGACCCGCGGCTGGCCGAGATCCTCCAGCGGTACGCGGCCACCACCCAGCCCGTGGCGCCGCCGCGCGCGGCCACCTGGACCGACCATCTGGGCCTGGTCATTTCGGCTGCCCTGGAGGAGGATTCGGTCACCATCGACCAGGTCGCCGCCCGCCTGTTCCTGAGCCGCCGCTCGCTGCAGCGGCGACTGGCCGAGCACGGCACGACCTGGCGCACCGAGCTCGAGCGCGCCCGGCGCCGGCGGTATGAGCAGGCCGCGGTGTACGGCTCGCTCACCCGGTCCGAACAGGCGGAATTGCTCGGTTACAAGGATCTTCGGTCGGCTCGCCGCGCGGTGGAACGGTGGCGGAACTGACGGCGCTGTCGTCAGGGTTGGCACGTTTTTGCCTTGTAATTGGCGCAATCAGCCCTCGTCGCCGGACCGGTCGTCCCACGAAACTGACGGGTGCGGGGGCGAATCGAGTGGTTGATGTCGAGCGAGGGACGTGTGGGACAGATAACGCTCCTTGGTGGAGTGGGCATTTCGGCCGATGGGCAGACGAAACGAGTCGGTGGTTCGCGGGTGCGCACGCTGCTGGCACTGCTCGCCCTGCAGCCCGGCCGGGCGACGACCTGTGACGCGCTGATCGGCGCCATCTGGGGTGACAGCCTGCCGGTCGATCCGGCGAATGCTCTGCAGACACTGGTGAAGCGGCTGCGCGCGGTGCTGCCGGAGCACGCGGTGGTGGAGTCGGACGGCGGCGGGTACCGGCTGCGCATCGCGGCCGACGACATCGACATGCATCACTTCACTCGTCTGGCCGAGGAGGGCATCGGCCGGTTAGCGGCCGGTGAGGCCGGCGCCGCCGCCCGGACCCTCGATATCGCGTTCGGCCTGTGGCGCGGTCCGGCCTTCGCGGACCTGGCCGATCATCCGGACCTGTACTGGCACGCGGACCGGCTGAACCAGCTCCGCCTGCACGCGGTCGAGGCCCGCGCCGACGCCTATATCGCGCTGGGACGGGGACGTGAGCTGGTCGCCTCCCTCGAGGCGGAACTCCGCGACGAGCCGTTGCGAGAGTCCTTGGCGGTGCGGGTGATTCACGCGCTGACCACCGCCGGCCAGTCCGGCCGGGCCCGGGAGGTCTTCGACGCCACCCGCACGCAGCTGCGTCGCGAACTCGGCGTGCCGCCGTCCCGGGAGCTGGTCCTCGCCCTCGACCGTGGCGACAGCGCCGCAGCTCCGGCCACGCCCGCCCTGCCGGTCCGCCTGACCAGCCTGATCGGCCGGAAGCCCGACCTGAACCACGTGGCGGCCCTGCTGTCCTCGACCCGGCTGCTGACCCTGACCGGTCCCGGCGGGATCGGCAAGACCAGCCTCGCCCTGGAGGCCGCCACCTGCCTGGCCACCCGCTGGCCGGACGGCTGCCGCCTGGTCGAGCTGGCCGCGATCGGCGACGCCGCCACCGCGGGCGAGCACCTGCTGGCCGCACTCGGGCTGCACCCCGACCCGAATTCGGTGCACGCCTGCCCGATCCACCGCCCGGCCGTCGGCGCCGAGGTGCTGCTCATTCTCGACAACTGCGAGCACGTGCTGGATATCGCGGAGCTGGTCGCGGACACGCTCAGCCGCTGCCCCAACCTGACGGTGCTCGCCACCAGCCGCGAGCCCCTCGGCATCAATGGCGAAACCCTGTTCCCCGTACGGCCTTTGGCGTCGCCCCGGCCCGGATCGGCCCCTGCCGAGGCCCTCGGCTCCGCCGCGGTACATCTGTTCCTCGACCGAGCCCGCGCCGTCCGATCCGGCTTCACCCTGACCGACGAGAACTACGAGACGATCGCCGCCATCTGCCGCCGCCTGGACGGCATCCCGCTGGCCCTGGAACTGGCCGCTGCCCGCGTCCACACCATGACCCCCGCCCAGATCCTCCGCCGCCTCGACGACCGCTTCCGCCTGCTGGCCGGCAAACGGTCCGCCGTGGAGCGGCACCGCTCCCTCTACACCGCCATCGAATGGAGCTGGGACACCCTCGCCGCCCCGGAACGCCGCCTGGCCCAACGCCTCTGGCTGTTCCCGGACGGCGCGACCCTCGAAACCCTCCAGGAGGTCGGCCCCGGCGACATCCTGCCCCCGCTGAGCCGCCTGGTGAACAAATCCCTGGTCGAGTTCGACGGCCGCCGCTATCGAATGCTGGAAACCATCCGGGCTTTCGTCGGTTCCACCGTCTGCTCCGAACAGAGCGTCGCGTAGTCACCGAGATCGCGTGCACCGATGCGGCATTCGATCAGACCCTCGCGGTTGAATGCTCCTCCTTGTCCGAAGCGGCCGTCGTGGGCAGGGTGAAAACGGCTGCGACGCAGAGGATGCCGATGGCGAAGCAGGCGAGGGTGTACCAGAGGTTGCCGATGGGGTCGCCGTTGCGGGTGACTCCACCGGTGGCGTCGAGGAAGTCGGAGAGGGCGGTGGCCCACAGGACGGCCATGACGAGGAGGTAGACCACGCTGTAGGCGCGGACGAATCGGTTGTCGTAGGCCGGGCCGGCCGATCCGGGCTGTCGCCGGCGGGTCCACTGGCGGTACATCAGCGCGATCGCCGCCAGGGCGAGGACGATCAGTTCGAGTGCGTAGACGGTGCCGCGGACGGTCGTGCTGGTGGCTCCGAGCACGGTGGCGGGCAGCGGGAGGATGAAGGTTCCCAGTGAGGCCAGCAGGCCGATCACGATGGTGCGCCAGACCAGCTGGAGGCCGGTGAAGCGCTCGCCGCCGTCGACGCGGCGGCCGACGAACCAGTACACGCAGAACGCCAGCGACATCGGCCACAGGGCGGCGAAGACCACCACGCTCGGCAGCGGTACCGAATCGAACACGGGCTGGTTGAGCGGGTTCGAGGTCGACCACTCCCACCAGCGCAGCTGCGGCCCGATCTGATCGAAGATCTCGTAGAACGCATGGTGTACGAACCCGACGCAGGCCGCTCCGGCGATCGCACCGTAGGTCCGGAAAACCCCCAGCATGCGCACGATCTCGTAGGCGAGCGTCGCCATGAACGGATAGATCGCCACGATGTAGAGCGGCAACCGCCCCCACAGGAAATCCACCGTGAAGACGTTGTGCGCGAACATGGTGTCCACATGCCCCGAAATACCGAACGCCGCAGGGAAATACAGGGGTGGCTCGATGATGAACAGGTACGCGGTCGCGCCGAACCACAGCACCAGGTTGGTGGGATCGCCGTGCCGGCGCAGCCGCACGATGGCCCACACCAGCGCGAGTACCGAGCCGAGGATCACGGTCAGCTCGAGGACGGGCAGCGTCCAGTTCTCCAGCGCCAGCGGGTTTCTCACCTCGACCAGCCCGCCCGCCGTGTCGCAGGAGAAGCCGAGCGATCGGGCGAGCTGGTCGAAGGTGGGTGCGCAGTGGCCGGCCATCAGTTCGCCCCCGCCCCGGTCGCCGCCGCGGTGTACCAGCGCGTGACGTCGTACCCGTCGCGGTAGCGCTCGAACCACACATCGGCCAGCGCCGGCGTGTTCTCGTGTGCCGGATCATGGTTGGGCAGCTGGCTGCGGATGATGCCGCGCAGCGCGGTGAGCTGCTCGCCCAGTGGCAGGTCGTCGAAGGCCCGCGGGCCCGGGCCCGCGTAGGGCAGCGCGAAGCGGGGCAGCAGTTTGCCCAGCAGTTGTCGGTAGCGGTAGGTGGCGAACATCGACATGGCGTCGATCTTCCGATCCTCCAGTGGCACATGCTTGTTGAACCCCGCGCAGGCGATGCGCACGACCCGCAGCACATGCCGGAAGATGGACGGCGCCACCCGCATGCGGTAGAGATCGATGCCCACCAGCGAATCGAAGATGATGAGCGCGGAACTGCGGTGCTCGACCTCCTCGACGAAATGCCAGATGAACAGTGACGCGACCCGGTCGTCCCCGGGCCGGAACAGCGACGCCTCGTTGTCCAGCATGAGCTTGAAGACCGAGGTGAAGGTGGCTTCCAGATCGGCGGTGTAGGCCAGCCGGTACCTGAGCGGCGTCTCGGCGGTGAGCCGGTCGAATTCGGCGACCACCTCGTCGAGGGTCTCCTGCAATCCCGGGTAGGCGCGGATCAATCCGCGCACATGCTGGCGGTGCGCGGTCGAATGCTGACCCTCCTGCCGCATGAAGGCGTCGGCCTCCTCGGCGACGACGGGGTCGGTGAATTGCGGTTTGGCCTGCGTGATCATCTGCACGATCATCTTCTCGAAACCGATGGCCAGGAACGACACCGCGTTGGCCATGCTGGAGAAGGCCGGGTTCTCGGGATTCCAGAGGAACGGCACGTCGTGTTCCTCGAACGCGAAAGTCAGCTTCCGCACAATCAAATCCGTCATGTCGGGCGATACCTCGTCTTCCGGAGGTGGATGGGTCCGGTGGCCCGGTCGCGCGCTCCGATGCCGCTGTGAACATACAAACATACACAAGAGCGTACAAGTGTATGATTAGAAATCCCAGCTCAGACCGTATGCCGTACCGGGTGGGCCGATCCCGCGTGTTACGGTCGGGCCGTGGCAAGAAGGCGCGGGTGGGGCGGGAGTCCGCCGGAGAACGACGAGGAGGCGTCCCGTCGAATCGTCTCCGCCGCAGTCGAATTGATCGCGCGCACCGGTGCGGAGATCAGCATCGCGGACGTCGCGGAATCGCTCGGGGTGATCCGGCAGACCGTGTACCGGTACTTCCCCAGCGCGGACGCGCTCATGCGGGCCTCGGCCATCGCCTCGGTGGACGACTTCCTGGATCGGCTGGCCGCACAGGTCAGCGGCATGACCGATCCGGTCGAGGCCATGACCGAGGGCGTCGTCTACACCCTCGCCGAGGTGCGCCGGACGCCGCACCTGGGCATCCTGCTGGCCGCCACCTACTCCAATGCCGACCCCGCCGGGATCACCTCCGCGGAGGCGCAGGCGTTCGGCATCACCATGATCAAACGCTTCGACGTGGACTGGCGGCACTACGGCTACGACGATGAATCCCTGCGCGAGCTGGTGGAATTCCTGCTGCGCACCATGCAGTCGTTCTTCATCTCGCCGGGCAATCCGCCGCGCGAAGACGCGGAGTTGCGGCGATACCTGCGCCGCTGGATGGGGTCGGCGATCATCGCTCAGGCGAGCACCGTGCCGGGTGCGCCGAACGGGCGGTCGTGAGTGCGCCAGGTCATTCACTAGGCTGATCGGTTGTGTCGGATTCACGCTCGATGGAGGTTTCCCGCTCCGGTACAACGCTTTTCGTGCTCGTACTGGGTGCGGTGCTGGCGTTGGCACTGGTGTTCACGACGGTCGATCCCTGGCTGGAGAAGGCGGGAATTCTCGCGGGCGGGCTCGATGTGCACATCTACCGCGAGGGCGCCTGGCGTTTGCTGCACGGGCATTCGCTGTATCGGGACGAGACCGTCGGCGGGCTGCTCTACACCTACACGCCGTTCTCGGCCATGGTGTTCATCCCGGGTCTCGCCGTGCCCGCGGCCTGGATCACCAATGCGTTCCTGCTGGTGAATCTCGGTGTGCTGTATGCCTGCGTCCTGCTGTGCTGGCGGATGCTCGGCTACCGCATGAGCACGCGCTCGGCGGGTATCGGTGCGCTGCTGGCGATTACGTGCGTCTTTCTCGAACCGGTGCGCACCACGCTGTTCTACGGGCAGATCAACCTGGTGCTCATGCTGCTGGTGCTGTGGGACTTCGCGCGGCCCGAGGGCGGGCGGCTGCGAGGTCTCGGCGTCGGGGTGTCCGCCGGGATCAAGCTGGTGCCGGCCTTCTTCATCGTGCAGTATCTGGTGCTGCGCCAATGGCGTTCGGCCGCGACGGCGTCGGTGACGCTGGCGGCGACGATCGCCCTGGCCTGGCTCGTCTCGCCCGGTGATTCCCGCCAGTACTGGTTCTCGACCTTCTTCCACTCCGAGCGCATCGCGCCCGATATCGAGCCGGCCAACCAGTCGGTCCGCGGAGTGCTCGCGCACCTGACCGGGGGCAGCGAGCCGGTCTGGCTGTGGCTGATCCTCGCGGGCGTGTCGGCGGGTGCGGGCCTGACACTCGTTGTCGTGCTGGACCGCTGTGGCGAGCGGCTGCTCGCGGTCACGTTGGGCGGGATGACGGCCTGCGCGGTGTCGCCGTTCTCGTGGGGGCACCACTGGGTGTGGTTCGTCCCGCTGCTGGTCCATCTCGTGCACCGGGCGCAGACCCGGCCGCCGTGGTGGTTCGCGGCGGCGCTGCTGTTCGTGGCCACCGGGGCGTGGACGTACCAGTGGACCCCGGATTTCGCCTCGGTCGGTGTCTTCGTCCTGCCCAAGCCCTGGCATACCGAGCCGATTCTGGAGAACGCCCACGTGATCGTGTATGTGTTCGCCCTGCTGTACGGCCTGTCGGTGGCGCGCCGCGCCGAGGTCGAGCGGCCCCGGTCATCGGTCGCGGATCCGATCCGCGTCGGCTGACACGCACGGGATTCGCTGCGGGTCATGTTCGACGATCCGATACTCGATTTATTCATCGTGATTTGCAAGAGCGTTGCGGTACCGGGGACGGGATTGTCTGGGAAATTCATGGCAAACTCGCTGCTGGGGTGAAAGGTGCGGTCCCGCGGTGAATTTTGTTCCTTTCCAAGGCATTTCCCGGACTATTCCGGCAGGAATGGATTTGCTTGCCATCCGTCCAGTCTCCGGCAACGAATAGGAGATCAGCACAGTTGCCGGTTCGGGTACGAACCCGCTGGTAACGGTTATTAGTTCAGAATTTCCACGAAGGAGAAAAGGCCCATGATTCCGCACTTGATCGGTGACTTCATCGACGCCGTGAACACCCTCATCGCGAAGTGGTTCCTTCCGTAGAGCCGCCGGCCCGGGGCGGTCCGCCGCCCCGGCCCCCGATCCCACCCGTGCTACCGTGCCCCGGAACAGGAGGGCGCACATGGTGAAAAATGTTGTGGCACAGGTTGTGGGCGGGCTCAATGCCGGTATCGTGGCGCTGACCAAGCTCCCGGTGATCGGCCCGCTCATGGGCCGTGGATTCGTCGTCATCACCTACACCGGCCGCCGCTCGGGCAAGACTTTCTCCACGCCGGTCAACTACTGGCGTTCGGGCGACGAACTCGTCATCGGCGTCGGCATGCCGGACAAGAAGAGCTGGTGGCGCAACTTCCAGGGCGAGGGCGGGCCGATCTCGTTGCACCTGAACGGCGTCGACCGCACGGGGCGCGCGGTGACCCAGCGCGACAATGGCCGGGTCTCGGTGCGGGTCACCCTCGACGACAAGGTCTGAGCTCCACCGCGGCCAGGCCGTGGCCCATTGCGCACGCCATGGCCTTCTCGAAAACGCGGTACGACGCGGCTGAGCGTCTCTCCGGGCGGATTCGCGTTGCCTCGCCGCGGGGTCCGTGCCAGCCTGGTTGCAGTGGGACACCTGCCCGGGCATGTCGATGTGCGTCCGGCCGGGTGCTCGAGGAGGCAGCCGTGAAGGACCGGGCAGGACTCGAGGAGCGCTCGGCGCTGCGCGTCACCGTCGATTTCACCGATGCGGCCCATCGGTCGCTGGGGGTCGGCTGGTCGGTGGACGCCGCAACCTACCGCCGATTCGAATCAGCGCGAATCTTCCTGGTGGCGCTCGGTTCCCGGCCCTGCCGGACCTATCTGGGGCTGGTCGACGGGCAGGACAGGACCTCGATCCAGCTGCCCGAGGCGCTCCCTGCGGGCGCGTACGCCATCGATGTCGACGCCTACGGCAGTGCGAGCTGGGGCGACGGCCGGCTGGATGCCCGCGGGCGTAGCCCGGTCTTCACCGTCGAGTCCGAGGCGGCCGAATCCGCCGGTGCCGATTAGCGCGGTGCGTCGGGCAGCCCGGGGCGGGCGAAGTCGACCGGCCCGAGGAGGTCCGCCACCTGGCACAGTTGCCCCGCGAACCAGGGAATCAGGTTCGGGTCCTTCAGTTTTCCGCCGGGCGCGAAGGTGAGCAGTTCGTTGCCGACCAGGCTCCACTGCGGCACCGCGCCCGCGATGTGCGCGGCGACCAGCGCCGGTCCGACCATGGCCTTGGCGTGCGCCGGGGCCATCGCATCGATCCGGAAGCGGGCGTCGAACAGCGCATTGCCGGTGGCGGTCGGCCTGTCGCCGAAAAGAGCTCGGCCGAACTGCGACATCAGTCCGCGCTGCCGCACCGCGAGGGCGGGCTGTGGCCGGTCCAGCAGCACCAGCGCCACCAGGTAGCGGTGCGTGGTGGTGGTTGTGGATTCGCCTGTGCTCGAGGTGGTTTCGTACGAGTACTCGGCGACCGTCACCCAGCGCCCGCCCACTCGTCCGGTCAGGGTGACGCCGAGTCCGCGGCGATTGCGTCCGGGGAGCCGCGCGGTCCACGACGCGGCCGACCGTTCCCGGAAGGTCCAGCCATTGGCCACCGCCCAATCTCGCAGTCGCGTCTTCCGATCCCGTTCGGCGAGAATCGTGATGGGCAGCAACACCACCGGCAGTACCAGCGGGACCCCGAGCATCACACCGAAAACAAGCACCGCCGCCTCCATCCCCGTCCCCTTCTACCGGCGTTCGGTCCTGCGGGACTCGAACTGTTCGCGGTGCCAGCCTTCGCGTGAAACCTTCCGGTTCGCTTAACAGATCATTGGGCCGCAGCGGTATTGGCATCTTGTCGAAGAACTCTTCAACATCTTGTTGAATGTGACTTGTGACGCACCCGACCCGCATCCGAACTGGCCCAGCGCATTTCGATTCGCCCCAGTGCCGCAATCTGATTCGGGGGGACCCGACCCATCGGCAACGGCTATGCTGCTCGGCGAACCGCCGCGCCGGGAACCGGGGAGCGGGGGAGGATCGAGGGGTGCGGCCGGGTTCGGCCGTGGAGTGAAAGGCACAACAGGATATGCGGGGTGGATGGGCCAAGCGGGGCCTGGCGGGAGCCGCGGTGGCCGTATTGCTGCCGTTCGGGGCGTTGACGGCCGGATCGGCTGCGGCGGATACGAATCCGGATGCGTTCGACTTCTATGTCGACTCCAGTATGGGTTCGATCAAGTCCCGGATCGTGCGCGCGGCCGACGGAAATACCGACCGAGTGGTGTACCTGCTCGATGGCGAACGCGCGCAGAATGATTACAACGGCTGGGAGATTCACACCAGCATCCCGGCGGCGCTGGCCAAGTTCAATATCAATGTGGTGATGCCGGTCGGTGGCGAATCCAGCTTCTATCAGGACTGGGATGCCCCGAGCAGCTTCGGCGGCGCCAATCCCGACGCGTCGCTGTTCCCGAGCCGGGATTCCGGTTCGGCGGTCGCGGGCTGGGACGAGACCTCCGGCAAGTCCTACACCTATCAGTGGGAGACCTTTCTCTCCCAGAACCTGCGTAATGCGCTGCGAGATCGACTGGGGTTCAGCGACTCTCGCAATGGCATCTTCGGACTGTCCAGTGGCGGTAGCGCGGCCCTGCTGATGGCCGCCTACCACCCCGACCAGTTCGACTACGCCGGTTCGCTGTCGGGCTACCTGTACATGTCGGCGCCCGGCATGCGTGAGGCGCTGCGCCTGGCCCTGCTCGCGGCCGGCGGCTACAACATCGACTCCATGGCCGCAGCGGGCAGCGCCAAATGGCAGCGGATGGACCCGTACGGCTTCATCCAGCAGCTGATCGACAACAACACCCGCCTCTACATTGCCGCCGGCAGCGCCGTCCCCGCCCAGCAGGACCTGTCCTCCGCGGACGCGGTCATCCAGGGCATGCCCCTGGAAGGCATCGCCCTGGCCAACACCAAGGCCTTCCAGTCCCGCCTGCAGTCCCTCGGTTACGACAACGTCAGCTACGACTTCCCGAGCATCGGCGTCCACAACTGGGGCAACTGGGAGCAGGTCGCCAACCGCATGCTCCCCGACATCGCCCAGCACATCGGTAAGCCCCTCCCCCCGGGCGCCCAGCCCGCCCAGTCCCCGGCCGACGCCCCGCCCGGCGGCCAGCCCCCGAACGGCGCCCCGCCCGCCGGAGCCCCGGCCCCGCAAAACTGACCGCACCCAACCGAATCAACAGCGCCAGAATCGAAAGACCCGCCGCCGCCCGAGCATTCGGACGGCGGCGGATCTCTTCTGCGCTACCCGGTGCAGCAGGCCGGCGGGCGGACCATTCTCGAACTGTGGGTTCCGGCCGGAGAACTGGAACAGTTCGATGCGCACCTGGTGGGTCCGATCGAAGTCGTTCACGAATTTCGGTGATACACAGCCGGGTCCGGGCCCGAAGGCCCGGCTCGGTCGAGTTCTAGTGGGTTTGGGTCGGGTCGAGGGCGGCCTTGATGGGCGTGTCGTTGCTCCAGCCCCAACGGGTTTCGACGTGGACGGTGGCGGTGGCCGGGGGTGCATCGACGTAGGGGGTGAGCTTCTGGAGTTCGCCCCAATCTCGGGTCCAGTCGTGGTCGAGGTAGGCGGGGACGGGCTGGGAGCGGAGAAGGAGGGTGGACCAGCCGAGGGGGCCGCCGCCGGCGTCACCCTGCCAGGTTTCGGAGACCTGGGCGTTCAGCTTGTCGGGGAGGATGCGCCAGGCGGGGAGTTGGGCTACGCCGTCTCGATGGTCGAAGGGGTGCTGGCACGGGAAGGCCAGGCCGACATGGAAATCGGTCAGGACCGGGGCGTTGTGGCCGACGACGGTGTCGAGGGTGGCCAGGTGGGGCAGGCGGGGTGGGGTGAGGGCGAACCATTGCTTGCCGGTCGGGTCGTCGGTGGTGGCCACCAGGCGAATCGCGGTGGTCCGGGCGGGGATTCGGTCCAGGGGGATGGGCAGGTTGCGCCAGCCGGGGGCGCCGCCGACGGTCGGGGGCGCCAGAGTCCCGAGCGGTTCGATGGTGCCGTCGTCGGCTCGGTGGGCGAACTCCAGGTGCAGTTGAGCGCCGTCGATCCGGTGGCCCTGCTCCTCGCCGGCGATGCGGCCGGCCACGGTCAACACCAGGACGTAATAGCCGGAATTGCGCTGTGCCGCAGCGAGATCCATCCGATACCACTGGGTGGTGAGATGCGCGGGCTGCGGCTGACCGGTGGTGTAGCTGCCCAGGATGGGCGTGAGCTTGGGGTCGAGGCCGTAGGGCAGGGCGATGGTGCTGCCGTTGATGCCGGGCTCGGCCTTGGGGCTGTTCGTGGGGCCGCCGCCGGGCGGGGGAGTGCCGAGTTGCTGGCCACCGCCACCGGGCCCGCCACTCCCCCCGCCGCTGCTGCCGCCGGGACCGCTGCTGCCGTCGGGGCCGCCCTCGGGGGCGAGGTCGCCGACGCCGTTGGCGGTGAATCCGCTGTTGTCCGCGGCGAGTCCGTCGGCTGCGGTGCCGGTGTAGGGCGTGAGGAGGGATTCCTCGGGCTTGGTCTCCACGAGCACGTCATCGGCCATGGAGCAGGGCTTCCCTTGCAGGGCACGCAGATTCGACAGCGCGACCGAGTACGCGGGGTACTGCGTCCACGCCGCCGAGGCCATGGTCGCTACTTCGAACAGCACCACCAGGGCGGCGGCGACCGTGAGCGGCCGGATGGCGATCCGATCGAAAACCCTTGCCGCGGCGCGATCTCCGGTCGATCGATAGGGCTCGCGGTAGTACTGCCAGGCCGCCGCCAGCAGGCACAACGCACCCAGCCCGAGGATCAGCGAGGCGACGCTGGTACCGCCGACCACGGGTGCGCGATCCGGCCAGCGCACGCCGTAGCCGGACACGTACCACCAGCCGTTGGAGCCGGTGAAGCAGAATGCCACCAGGATCAGCACCGCCGCCGCGAACAGCGAGCGCAGGTACGGCAGCCGGATTCCCCTGCCGCCCACCGCGACCGCCGTCACCGCGGCCAGCGCACCTGCCAGCCCGGCATACACGCCGAAGTGATGCGTCCACTTGGTCGGCGTGAAGGCCATGAGCAGCGGTGACATGACGGCGATGCCGAGCACCCGTGCCACCGGCCCGCGGGCGGTCTCCGGAATCCGGCCGCCCTTGCGCAGCGCCACCGCGACGCAGACGGCCAGGCACAACAGCATGGCGAGCACGCCGAAGCGCCGCGATAGGGAGCCGTCCGGTGTCAGGGAGAGCAGCGAGATCCAGCGGGTGGGTTCATCTGGCCAGGAGAGGTTGGGGCCCACCAGCTTTCGCACCCGCGTGGCCTCGGCGACCGCCGCCAGGGTCTGATCCGCGAAGACCACCGTCAGGACCAGGGTGCCCGCCGTCAGCACCGGAGCGATGCGCGCGAGACAACCCAGGAGCCCGCCGTGCTCCGCGCGCACCTGGGTGAGGAGAATCCGCAGCACCCGTCGCGAACCAGCGAAAAGTGCTGCCAGGCAGATCAATCCGGACGGTCCCGCCGCCAGCGAGAACGCCGCGATCAGCACCGCGACCGCGGCGGGCAGCAAACGCCTGGTGGCGATCGCACGCTCGATGGAGCACCAGGTCAGCAGCGCGCCAAGCGCGATCAGGGGTTCCGGGCGCAGACCGTTGTCGTACGGCAGCCACAGCGCCAGGAACATCAGCGCGGCCGCCCACCGCGGACCCGCCGCGGCGCGTACCCGGGAACCCAGGCGCGGCAGCACCTCCCGGCTGATCACCCACCAGCACAGCACCGCGGCCAGCAGCGCCGGCAACCGCATCCAGACGCCGGCATCGGTGACCCGGGTCATCTGTGACAGCAGTTCGTACGGCCACCCGAAGGGCGCTTCCGCCACCCCGTACCACCGGTAGTAGTTGGCGGTGTAGCCCGCGTATTCGGACACGCGCGCCATCGTGAGGATGTAACCGTCGTCGGAGGTATTGGCCCCGATCACATGCCAGACACCCAGCGTCGCGAGCACGACCGCATCGGTGAGCGTGAACCGCCACCAGCGTGCCGGCAGGAACCGCCGCCTGCGCCTACCGTCCGCCACATCCATGAAATACAGGCAGACCAGCGCGGTGAGGGTGCACAGCACCGCGCCCGCAGTGGCCGCCAGCTTCAGTGCGCTCGGGCTCGACGAGAACCGCGAATCCACCTCGGCGTGCAGCTTGGCATCACTCAGCCGGGTCCGATCCAGATCGGTGTACACCCCGACGATCTGGGGCCGCACATCCCGCGTGACGGTGGTCCGGAACGGCGAACCGTCCGACCTGGTCAAGCCGGTCAACTCCGCGGTGGTGACCTCCGCACTCGAATGCACCACCAGCGCACCGCAACCGGCGTGCGGCACGAGATTCGGATTCGACCCGCTCCCCGCCCCGGGCCCGGCAGCCGTACCGGGATCGGTGCTACCGGCGGGCGGCAGTGGCGCATCCGCCGGCGGGGTGGCTCCCGGCGGTGGGGTCGCACCCGGCGGCGGAGTAGCTCCGGCAGGCGGATTCGCACCCGGCGGCGGTGTGGCACCGGGCGGCGGGGTTGCTCCTCGCGCTGGATTCGAGCCCGCTATCGGTACGGTTCCGGGCGGCGGCGTGGCCCCTGGCGGCGGTGTGGCTCCGGGCGTGGGGTTCGCATTGGCGGGCGGTGTGGCTCCGGGTGTCGGGGTCGGTGTCGTGCCGGATTGCGGGGTGACGCCGGAGGGCAGGGTGATGACGGGGTCGGAAGCTGTTCCAACGCGGGTCATTTCGAAGACCGAGGCGGTGAGCAGCGGGACATTGCGCAGGGTCACCGAGAGAGTGCGGCCGGTGCCGGGTCGGTCCTCGACGCGGGCGATCAGACCTTTGGCTGCGGCGCCGGGAGCCTGTGCGGGCACCGTGGACAGCACTGTCCCACTGGGCATGTCCCGCAGCACCGCGCACGGCACGCTCATATCCATCGACAGCGGCACGTAATCCACCAGCGGAGCGGTCATCTGAACCGCCTGTGCCTGTGGCCAATCGAGGCCGGCCCGATCCTGCCGGACCGGCAGTAGCGGTGTGAGCACCGCCAGCAGAACACCGAGCACCCCCGCCACGAGGGCGATCAGTCGAATTGGAAAAACTCCCCCGGAAACTGAACGCACGAACGCCGATGCTAGCCATAGCCTCCGCGAAACTCATTGCGGAATATTCGAACCGGCACGGTTTCCGGTGGCGGCCGACCCGTATCTTCGCAGTTCGAGCGGTGATCTTCGAGGATTGGCCTATCGTTTGTCGGGGCATTCGATCGGTGGACAGAGGACGCGGGAACTGGACTCAGGAGTCGTGATGGCGGAGGCGCTCGACAGCGGCGGCATGGTACGGACCCTGGTGCCCGCCCGGATCGATCGATTGCCGTGGTCGAGATTCCACACCCGGCTGGTGGCCGCGCTGGGAGTGGCGTGGATTCTCGACGGCCTCGAGATCACGGTGGCCAGCGCGGTCGCCGACACACTCACCAAACCCGAGACCCTGCACCTGTCCTCGACCGCGGTCGGACTGATCGCGACCGTGTACCTGGCGGGTGAGGTGGTGGGCGCGCTGGTGTTCGGCAACCTCTCCGATCGCCTGGGCCGGCGCAAGCTGTTCCTGATCACCCTGGGTATCTATCTGCTCGGAAGCGGGCTCACCGCAGCAACTCTCGGCAATGGCGCGGGCTGGGTGGCCTTTCTGTACGTCACCCGCTTCATCGCGGGCATGGGCATCGGCGGCGAGTACGCGGCCATCAATTCCGCCATCGACGAGCTGATTCCGGCCCGCTATCGCGGCCGCGTCGACATCGGGGTGAACGGAACCTATTGGGCCGGAGCGATTATCGGTACCCTCGGCACCTACATCCTGCTCGAGCACTCGAGCCTGTCGCTGGGTTGGCGGCTGGGCTTCCTCATCGGCCCGGTGCTGGGCCTGGTGATCCTTTTCGTCCGCCGCCATCTGCCGGAGAGCCCGCGCTGGCAGATCATGCACGGCCGCGCCCGCGACGCGGAGGAGTCGATCGAGGAGATCGAGCGCGAAGTGGAGGCGACGGGGGTGTCGTTGCCGCCGGTCGACGAATCCCGGGTCATGGAGGTGAAACCCGCCGATCGCATCGGGTATCTGGCGCTGACCCGGGTGCTGTTCCGCGAGTATCCGCAACGCGCGATTCTGGGCGCGAGTCTCATGATCAGCCAATCGTTTCTGTACAACGCGATCTTCTTCACCTACACGCTGGTGCTCGGCAAGTTCTACGGGGTGCCGTCCGGTTCCACGCCCATCTATCTGATCGCCTTCGCGGCCGGAAACCTGGCCGGGCCGCTCATCATCGGGCATCTCTTCGACACCATCGGCCGCCGTCACATGACCGCGGGTACCTACATTCTCTCCGGGGTGCTGCTGGCGATCTCGGCGGTGCTGTTCTACACCGGGGTCCTCAACGCGATCACCCAGACCGCATGCTGGTGCGTCATCTTCTTCTTCGCCTCGGCCGGCGCGAGTTCGGCGTACCTCACCGTGAGCGAGATCTTTCCGCTCGAGGTCCGGGCCAAGGCGATCGCCGTCTTCTTCGCCATCGCACAGTGTTTCGGCGCGCTCGGACCCGTCATCTACGGTGCGCTCATCGGTGACGGCTCACATCCGGTCCGCCTGTTCCTCGGCTATCTGCTCGGCGCGGCGGTCATGATCGCGGGCGGTGTGGTCGCCCAGCTCCTCGCGGTGGATGCCGAGGGCCGGTCCCTCGAGGACATCGCCCTGCCACTGGCGGCCACCCGGCGCGCGGGCACGGCCCGGGCGGAGGGCGCGGGTTCGCCGTCCTCTACCTGAGTTCCGCGGGCCCGCACCGAAACTCCTTGGCGAGCGACTTCATCCAGTCGAGGACGACCGCGCGGTAGTCACCCGGCCGCCGGCCGGCCGGGCCGACGACGACGGCCGACGCGACGTGCAGCCCATCGGCAACCTGCCAGGCGTCGGAAAAAGCCCGCGAAACCGGCTCGCGGGTGCTCGATCTCCGCGCCCGGAAGCGCTGGAATGGTGCCCATGACTCGAATCGGAGCCGAACGGGTACCGGTGGGAGCGGGACCCCTGACGCGGGCGGCGGTGGTGGCCGTGGCCCGGCACGGGGCGCGGGTGGACTTGGACGCGGACGCGCTGACGGAGCTGGCCCGGGTGCGTCGGCACATCGACGCGCTGGCACACAGTGATCGGCCGGTCTACGGGGTGTCCACCGGGTTCGGGGCGCTGGCGCTGCGGCACATACCGCCGGATCGGCGAACCGACCTGCAACGCTCGCTGATTCGCTCGCACGCCGCCGGGGCCGGTGCGCCGGTCGAGGCGGAGGTGGTGCGGGCCATGATGCTGCTGCGCTTGCGCACCCTGCTGTCCGGGCACACCGGGGTGCGGCCCGAGACCGCGCTGGCGCTGGCCGGACTGCTCGACAGCGGGCTGATTCCGGTTGTGCCGGAATATGGTTCGCTGGGCTGCTCGGGCGATCTGGCCCCGCTGGCGGCGGTGGCGCTGGCGCTCATGGGGGAGGGGTCGGTGCTCGGGCCCGGCGGCCCGCGCCCGATCGGGCCCGCGCTGGCCGAACACGGGCTGACGCCGATCACCTTGGCGGAGAAGGAGGGCCTGGCCCTCACCAACGGCACCGAGGGCATGCTGGGCATGCTGGTGCTGGCCATCGAGGACCTGCGGCGGCTGTTCGATCTGGCGGATCTGACCGCGGCCATGAGCGTAGAGGCGCAGCTGGGCACCGATCGTGTGTTCGCGGCGGATCTGCAGGAGCTGCGCCCGCATCCCGGGCAGGCGGTGTCGGCGGCGCGCATGCGGGCGGCGCTGGCCGGGTCCGAGATCGTGGCCAGTCACCGGGGTGCGGACTGCCCACGCGTGCAGGACGCGTATTCGCTGCGGTGCGCGCCGCAGGTGCACGGCGCGGCGCGGGACACCCTGGACTACGCCGAGACCGTCGCCGCACGCGAATTGCGGTCCGCCATCGACAATCCCGTGGTGCTCGCCGACGGCCGCGTGGAGTCCAACGGGAACTTCCACGGCGCGCCCGTCGGCTACGTGCTGGACTTCCTGGCCATCGCGGTCGCCGACGTGGCCAGCATCGCCGAACGCCGTACCGACCGCATGCTGGACGTGCACCGATCCCACGGGCTGCCCGCGTTCCTGGCCGCCGATCCGGGTGTGGACTCCGGCTACATGATCGCCCAGTACACCCAGGCCGGGGTGGTGACGGAGCTGAAGCGGTGGGCGGTACCGGCCTCCGTGGATTCCATACCCTCCAGCGCCATGCAGGAGGACCACGTGTCCATGGGCTGGACCGCGGCCCGCAAGCTGCGGCGCGCGGTGGACGGGCTGACAACCGTGCTCACGATCGAATTGCTCACCGCCGCACGGGCGTTGGACCTCCGCGCACCCCTGCGGCCCGCGCCGGTGAGCGCGGCGCTACGGGATCTGGTGCGGGCACGGGTGCCTGGACCCGGGCCAGACCGCCACCTCGCACCGGATATCGCCGCCGTGGCCGACCTGGTGCGGTCGGGTGCGGCGGATCACCTTCTCGACAAGGGGGTTTCGTCGTGACCCGAACCGTCCGGGCCGCCCGCGGCGCCACGCTCACCGCCCGCACCTGGCAGACCGAAGCGGCGTGGCGCATGCTGCACAACAATCTGGATCCCGAGGTGGCCGAGCGGCCGCAGGATCTCGTCGTCTACGGCGGGACCGGCCGGGCGGCCCGGGACTGGCCCAGCTTCGACGCCATTGCGCGGACCCTGCTCGATCTGCGCGAGGACGAGACCCTGCTGGTCCAGTCCGGCCGGCCGGTCGGCGTGCTGCGCACCCACGAGTGGGCGCCGCGCGTGCTCATCGCCAACTCGAATCTTGTTCCGGAGTGGGCGAACTGGCCGGAGTTCCGCCGGCTGGAGGCGGCCGGGCTGACCATGTACGGGCAGATGACCGCCGGGTCGTGGATCTATATCGGCACCCAGGGGATCCTGCAGGGCACCTACGAGACCTTCGCGGCGGTGGCCGCCAAGCGATTCGGCGGCACCCTCGCCGGAACCCTCACGCTCACCGCGGGTCTGGGCGGCATGGGCGGGGCGCAACCGCTGGCCGTCACCATGAACGGCGGCGTGGCGCTGTGCGTCGAATGCAATCCGCGGCATGCCCGCCGCCGGGTCGAGACCCGGTACCTGGACGAGATCGCCGACGACATCGACGACGCCCTGGACCGGGTGCTCGCTGCCAAGGCCGAACGGCGGCCACTGTCGGTGGGGCTCATCGGCAATGCCGCCGAGGTACTGCCGGAACTGCTGCGCCGCGAGGTCGAGGTGGACATCGTCACCGATCAGACCTCGGCCCACGACCCGCTGACCTACCTGCCGATCGGTGTCGCACTGGAGGACTGGGACGACTACGCGGGCCGCAAGCCCGACGAATTCACCCGCCGCGCCCGGGATTCCATGGCCATCCACGTCGGCGCCATGGTCGGCTTCCTGGACCGCGGCGCGGAGGTCTTCGACTACGGCAATTCCATTCGCGGCGAGGCGAAGCTGGCCGGGTACGAGCGCGCCTTCGACTTCCCGGGCTTCGTGCCCGCCTACATCCGCCCCCTCTTCTGTGCGGGCAAGGGCCCGTTCCGCTGGGTGGCCCTGTCCGGAGACCCGGCCGATATCGCCACCACCGACCGCGCCATCCTCGAGCTGTTCCCCGAGAACGAGTCCCTCGCCCGCTGGATCCGCCTGGCGCGGGACCGGGTCGCGTTCCAGGGCCTGCCCGCCCGCATCTGCTGGCTCGGGTACGGCGAACGACGGTCCGCCGGACTCCGATTCAACGAGCTGGTCGCCGGCGGTCGGGTCGCGGCTCCCATCGTGATCGGACGCGATCACCTCGACTGCGGCTCGGTCGCCTCGCCGTACCGCGAAACCGAATCGATGGCCGACGGCTCCGACGCCATCGCCGACTGGCCACTACTCAACGCCCTGGTCAACACCGCGTCCGGCGCGAGCTGGGTCTCCATCCACCACGGCGGCGGCGTCGGAATCGGCCGCTCCATCCACGCCGGTCAGGTCACGGTCGCCGACGGCACCCCGCTGGCCGCCCAGCAGATCGACCGGGTCCTCACCAACGACCCGGCCACCGGTGTGCTGCGCCACGTGGACGCCGGATACCCGGAAGCCGAATCGGTCGCCCGCGACAAGAACATTCGAATTCCCCTGTGGGAGGGCTGATCCGGCGCCTCAATCCAGGTCGATTCGGACAGTCAGGAGGTCGGTGCCCATCACTCGTACGGCCGCGCTGTTGGCCCTCGGAAGGGTGCGCAGACGGGCGATGGGGTCGTCGTCGGGTAGTAGGTGGGCGGTGCCGGTGTACCAGCGGCCGTGGAGGCGGAGGCGGACGTGGGGGTCGGCTTCGATATTGCGGATGTACTGGGAGCGGGTACCGAATTCGGAGACCAGCCAGAAGGACGCGCCGGAGCGGCGGCCGCCGATCGGGGTGAGGCGGGGGCGGCCGCTGACCCGGCCGGTGGTCTCCAGCAGGGTTTGGATGGGTAGGCGGCCCAGGATCGGGTTGCCCACCCTCCGCTGAAATGTCGTGACCATGGCATGTTGCAGATCGCGTCGGCTCGGCATGGGCCGACGCTAGCACCGGCCGCGGCTCACCGGGCCAGTTGCAGGGCCAGCGTGGCGGCGGCGGGGGCCAGGTATAGAAGGGGGAAGGGGGTGGTCTTGTAGGAGTGGGCGCGGATGGTGGTGGCCGCGGCGCCGGTGAAGTAGAGGATCAGGCCGATGGCGGCCGCGATGCCGAGGGGCGGGAGGAAGAAACCGGCCACCAGGCCCAGCGCACCGGCCGATTTGGCCAGGGCCAGCCAGTTCCACCAGGTGCGCGGGACGCCGTAGTCGATCAGCGGGTCCACGACGAACTGCTGCTCGGTGAACAGGGAGTAGCCGGAGAAGCCGATCCAGAGGGCCGAGACGACACCGACGATGTGGTACGCGAGGTTCATGGGAGCCACGTCCTTTCAGGTTTGCTGTGCTCTTACCCGAATGACGAAGCGGGAGCCCGAGGAGTGACATCGGGGTCAGGGGAGATGGGATTGCAGGAAGGTGAGGGCGTCGGGCAGGGAGGCGAGAAACGCGCCGCTGTGGTCCTTGCCGGGGTAGGCCGTGACGGTGACGTGCACCCAGGGGTTGTGGGCCTGGAGGGCGGGACCGTACGCGGGGGTGTCGGCCGGGGGGACGTCGATATCGGCGGTGCCGTAGCCGATCATGAGGTCGGCGGGGACCAGGTCCTCCTGATAGGAGACCAGCGATCTGATGTCGGCCTCGAAGGTCGGGGTGGGGTTGTCCGGATCGGCGACGAGCGCCTCGGGACGGCGGCCCTCGGCAGCGGCCACCAGATCCGAAAGGCATTCGGTGGCAGCCTTTTCCACGTACTGCCGGCCAAAGTCGGACAGGTACGGGGTGACGGTGCCGGGCGCGAGCTCCTCCAGCGCGGCGAGATAGTAGCCCGCGTAGCCGACCTGGTTCTCGGAGCCGGTCGAGCCGCGGCGGAACATCTCACGCAGGCTCTTGGCCGGATTCGTGCGCAGGCCGGTGGCGATCACGCCGGTGAGTCCCCTGACGGCGGACGGGTTCCGGGCGTACAGGGCGGCCGCACTCATCACGGCGTGCGCGCCCTCGGACTGGCCGATGAGCACCCAGTGCGCCGACAGTGGGACGGGCAGACCACGGACCGCCGTGATCGAGTCGAGAATGGAGCGGCCCTCGACCGCGGCGTTGTAGTAGCTGAAATTGCCGCCGGTGCCCAGACCCTGATAGTCGGGAGCCAGCACGGCGTAGCCCTGGTCCAGAATCTGGTTGAAATAGCTGCGATTTCGATCCGACTGCGGCCGATGCGAGGGCGCGCAGTCGTTGCCGATCCCGGTCGTGCCGTGCGCCCACACCACCAGCGGCCAGCCACCCTGCGGCGGCAGCCCGGACGGCAGATACAGCGCCGCGCCGGCCCGGGCCGGATTCTCCCGCTGATCGACCGTGGTGTAGGTGAAGCCGACCGACTCCGCGGCCTTGTCGAAAGACCATGCGCCATTGAGCAATTCGATCCCGTTCAGCCGCCCGAGATCAGTGCTGTCGGCCGCGGCCGGCGTCGCCGTCACGGTCAGGGCGGCGGTCAATGCGGCACATGCGCTCACCGTGCCCGCGGCCAATGCGGCCTGCCGGACCGCGGCTGCGAACCTGCGACGAATCGGCATGGCCATCACTCCCTTTCGGCGGGCAACGCCCCGACCATACCGCCCGCAACGCACTCCGGACGGCGCTCGAGCACGATTGGCGCGCCGCGACCTCGGTGGTGATGTCGTCGAACCCGGCCGTCATTCCATCCCGTGGGCCTGCGCCACCAGATCGAAGAACACCCAGACGCCGCCTTTCTGATACGCGTCCGGTGTCTCCGATCCGCCCAGGAACGGGTACGGGGTGGCGATGTACACCTCGTCGTCGGCGAGGGGGCCCAGACGCCGGCGGATCTCCGCGACGTGCCCCGGCTGGAGGACATAGGTGATGACGTTCGGATCGAACAGGACCCGGCTGACGAACTCGGTGATCTCGGTGAAGACGCCGTAGGGCTTCACGCCGGGGCTGTACGGATCGAGGATCCCGTACTCGCCGGTCCGGCTGCTCATCAGGAACGCGCACCCCAGATCCGAGTAGCCGACCACCGTGTCGAACTGCGGATAGTGTTCGGCCCAGGCCGGCATTACCCGGTCCATACGTTGGTCGCCGATCAAACGGAAGGGAACGCTGGTCACTGCGCCCATCCAACCAGACCGGCGGCCGGGACCGATCCTCGACAGGTCCGGCCGCGCCGCGCGAAGATCGAATCACCCGTCGCAGTGGAGGTGCCCGTGACCGAAGAATGGCGCAAAGTCGCTGAGCGCGTCCGCAACTGGGGCCGCTGGGGCGACGACGACCAGCTCGGCACCCTGAACCTGCTGACCCCGGACCGTATCGCCTATGCCGCCACCCGGGCGCGCGCCGGCCGCACCATCCAGCTGGGCATCCCGTTCGACGCCTACGGCCCGCAGGGCTCGAGCGGCTTCCGGCGCAACCCCATCCACCTCATGGCCGTGGACGGCGGCGACGCCGACCTCGCGACCGTCCTGGACGGCTGGGGCGGCCGGAACGAGGCACAGGTGGCGGGCATGTACGCCGCCGGCCCGATGCGCTACAACGACGACTACATCATGATGCCGCTGCAGACGGCCACGCAGTGGGACGCGCTCTCCCACGTGTACTACGACGGCCTCCTCTACAACGGCTTTCCGGCCGCGGCCGTCACCAGCTTCGGCGCCGCCAAGCTCGGCATCGAACACGTCGCCGAGCGCGGCGGCGTGGTGGGCCGCGGCGTACTGCTGGACGTGGCCCGGCACCACCACCTGGATCGGCTCGAGGCCGGGACCGTCGTCACGCCGCGGGACCTGCAGGCGACGGCGGACGCGCAGGACATCGAGCTGCGCCCCGGCGACATCCTGCTGGTGCGCACCGGCTGGTGGACCCGCTTCCTCGAAACCCGCAGGCCCGCAGAATGGTTCGGCGGCAGCCCCGGCCTGAGCTGGCGCTGCGCGGAATGGCTGCACGAGCACGACATCGCCGCGGTCGCGGTGGACAATCCGGCCGTGGAGGTCATGCGCCCCGAGGACGGCGTCATGATGCCGCTGCACATGCTCGCGCTGCGCGACATGGGGCTGCCGCTGGGCGAGATCTGGGATCTCGAAGCCCTGTCTCGCGACTGCGCCGAGGACGGCGTCCACGACTTCCTGCTGTGCGCGCCCGCCCTGCGGATTCCGGGTGCGGTGGGCACCCCGATCAGTCCGATCGCCATCAAATAGACCGGCCGGGAATACCTTTCAGAACGCCGCCAGCACCAGCGCGGCGATGAAGACCGCCTGCACCAGGCTCCGCAGCGGCAGCGGCATCGACTTGATGCCGAGATCGGCGTGAGCTGCCCGGACGTTGGCCGGGAACAGGAAGACCAGCATGACGGCCAGGCAGACGGCCGCCAGGGGCGCGGCCCATGGGATGAGCAGGCCGATGGCTCCGGCCAATTCGAGGACACCGGTCAGGGTCACCAGGCCCGCCGGATTGGGCAGGCCCGGCGGAACCATGGCGATCAGGCCGTCGCGGCGGGGCTGGAGGAAGTGCGCCGACGCGGTCAGTGCGAACATGGCGGCCAGGCCGATCCGGGCGGCGTGTGGCCAGGAGTTCAGCCAATGGGTGATATCGAGCCACCCGGCCAGGCGGGCCAGACCGGAGACGACGACCAGAACGATGAGCGGTGCCATCGCGGACTCCTCTGGGGGAGAACAATCTTGACGGGGACGTGAATGATAATCGGCGACCATCTATTCCGGATACCCACAATGACAGACCACCCCGGACGTCGGGGCCAGGCTCGACGGTATGGGCCCGAAACCCGGGCCGGACCGGTAGATTCGGCACCGCTCATGGTCAAAATTGGACAGCCCATCCGGACGTTGCAGTACGCGCCGACGGCCGGTTCCCCCACCGGTCTCGAACTGCTGACCTTCGACCAGTTGCGCCGGATGCCGGTGGCCGCCGGACACGAGGTGATCCGCGGCGACTTCCACGTCCTGGCCCGCTGCACCGCCGGAAGCGGGCGCATGACCATCGATTTCGTCGCGCACGACCTGGCCGCGGACACCGTCGCCTGGATCCGCCCCGGCTGGACCCACCGCTGGGATGACATCGCCGAGCTGAAGGGCGATCTCATCCTGTGCCGCCCGGAACTGGTGCCCGCCGCGGCCCTCGGGCACCTGCCGTCCCCGGCCACACCCCCGGTGGTAACCGCGAATCCCTTGACCGACTCCGCCTTCGAACACCTGACCAGCGAATACGCCGTCGATCCGCCGAATACGGCCATCCTGCACCACCTGCTCAGCGCGGTGACGCTCCGGCTGGCCGCGGGCCTGCCCGCCCTGCCCGACCCCACCGACCTCTTCGACCGCTTCGCCCGCCTGGCCGAGCGGTACCACGCGGAAACCCGCGAAGTCGCCTGGTACGCGGCCCAACTCGGCTACTCGCCGCGCACCCTCTCGCGCGCCGTGCAATCGGCCACCGGAGCCACCGCCAAGCAGTACCTGAACGCCCGCGTCACCCTCGAAGCCAAACGCCTGCTCGCCCACGCGCCGGTCACCACCGCCGAATGCGCCCGCCGCCTCGGCTTCGACGACCCGGCCAACTTCACCAAGTTCTTCCGCGCGAACACCGCCACCACCCCCACCCGCTTCCGCCTCGACCTCACCGGGCAGTAGACCCGGCCCGAGGCACAGCGCACCGCGACCCCGGCGGCACGTTGTTCGAGTCCGTCGAGCCGGGCCCGGCTCGGATAGCCGGACCGACCTCGCAGATGGAAGATCGTTTCGGGGAATCTTGTGATCACCGGGCGATTCGCGCGTGATCTGGCGGATCGTCGCGTTAGGTTGGGCCGGTGCGGGTGGAGATGACGAGCGATCCGGCGGAATTCCAGCGGCGGGTGGCCGGGTTTCTCGGGCGTGATCCCTTGCGACACACGGTGATGTCGACGGTCCTCGTCCATGAAATCGCCGGTCCCACCATCGTCCGTGAACCCTCCTATTTCGCATCGGTGCACACGGATGACGTTGTGGGCGTTGCCATGCGGAGCGTCGGGCGCGGAGTGTGGTTGGGGCAGTTACCGATCGATGCTGTGCCGCTCCTGGTGACCCGGTTCGCCGAACTCCTGCCGCACATCGACGACGTGCACGGCACCGAACCTGTGGCCGGACCGTTCGCGGCGGCCTGGAGTGCGCTGCGCGGCAGGGCCTATCACGCGGACCACGGTGCGCGGCTGTACCGGCTCGGGCCGCTGCGCCCGCCGCTCGCGCCCCCGGGCAGGGCACGGCCCGCCACCGCGGCCGATATCGAGATCAGCGGGCGCTGGCTCGCCGAGATGGCCCGCGAATTGGACGATGCACACCTGGCCATGAGCGAGAAGGGAATCCGCGCCCGTATCGAGGCCGGACGCTTGTGGCTGTGGGAGGACGACGGGCAGCCGGTGTCCCTGACGGCGCACCAGGTCCCGGTCGGCGGCTGGGTCCGGATCGGGCCGGTCTTCACGCCCCGGGCCGCACGCGGCCATGGCTACGCCTCGGCACTGGTCGCGGAGGTTTCCCGGCGGCTGCGCGAGACCGGGGCCGAGGTCTGCCTGTACGCCGACATCGACAATCCGACCTCGAACAAGATATACCGCGCCATCGGATTCGAGGCCGTCATCGATGAGGCGCACTACGCCTTCGAGTGATTCGCGGCCGGCGGTCACCGCCGGAACGGCCGCCTAGAGTGGGTGCGATTTCCGGGAACTATCGCTAGGAGGGACGACCGTGGCCGCTGACCTGGTCGAAGGCGCACTGAGCGTCGATGGATTGCGCCGAACCTTCGGTGTCCGCCCACCGCAGCGGAAGCACGCGCCACTGGTGCTGGCGCTGCATGGAAACCAGGGCGCGACGACGACCGAGCGGCTGATGTACGACTGGACCAGCTTCGCCCGGCACGCCGACGAGTGGGGGATCGGGGTCGTCTACCCGGACGGGTGGGAAGGCTGCTGGGCCGACGGTCGCGGGGTCACCGCGGCGGATGCGGCGGGCGTGGACGATGTCGCCTTCCTGCGGGCCGTGATCGACTGGTGCGCTGAGCAATTCGGCACCCAGGACGATCGCGCCGTCGTCACCGGCATCTCCAACGGCGCGTTCATGTCCCACCGGATGGCCCTCGAGGCGGGCGAACGGGTGGCGGTGTTCGCCGCCGTCGCGGGTGGGCTGCCGGAGGCGCTGACCGCGATCCGGCCCGGGCACGCGGTATCGGCCATGCTCATCAACGGCGACGCCGATCCGGTGGTGCCGATCACCGGCGGCTACTCGCGCCATCTCGGTCCGAACGGCGAATCCCGGGGCGGCACCAGGGGATTGGCGGAATCCGCGCGTTACTGGCGCGAGCTGGACGGCTGCGCCGGGCCCGGCGAGACCGTCACCACCGACCGGTCGACGCGCACCACGGTGAGCCAGGGCGTCGGCGGCACCGTGGTATCGGAGTGGACGGTCTTCGGGGGTGGCCACACCTGGCCCGGCACACCCGTGCCGGAACGCTGGGCCGGCAGCCCGGGCTCGGCGGTGTCGCTGGAATTCGATGCCGCCGAGCAGATCTGGCGCTTCGCCGAGCCGCTGCTGCTGGCAGCGGACGCCCGCAAGCTCTGAAGAACTCTATCCGCCGAAGGAGAACGGAATGGCGATCATCGGCAGACTGCTGCGGAACCGGCGTGCCGCGCCCGAGGACCTGGCCTGGTGCCGGCCGAATCTGGCAGTGGGTGACGTCTTCGAAGTGACCAGCCCGGATTTCGAGCACGGGGCGGCGCTCGATGTCCGGCACGCCATGAAACGGGTCGGGGGACAGGACCTGTCGCCCGCGCTGGCCTGGTCGGGAGTCCCCGCGGACACCGCGCAGCTGCTGCTGGTGGTGGAGGATCAGGACGCGCCGTTCGGCGGTCCTTTCGTGCACGCGCTCGCGCTGCTCGATCCGAAGATCAGCGAACTGCCCAGTGGCGCACTGGCTCCCGGCTCGGCCATCGACGGTGTCGAGGTGCTGCGATCGAGCTGGGGGCGCGGATACATCGGTCCGGGTCCGGTGCCGGGACACGGGCCGCACCGGTACGTCTTCCAGGTCTTCGCGCTGACAGAACGGGTCGCCATCCCCGGCGGCAGCGCTCCCGAGTCGGTCAAGCCGCGCGTGGTACTCGCGGCTGCGAGGGCACACGCCCGGGGCCGGATCGACGGTTTCTACGAACGTCCCTGAGCCGGCCAGGGCCGCGGCCGCCAGGGCCATGAGTTGGCTTGCCAGGATGGCCTTTTCGCGGTCGGCTGGCCCGCAGCCCCCCCGAATTGGTGGCACAGCAAATAACGGCTCTTTTCGCAGCCGATTCGATCACTATCGTCTGGGCGGGGCGGGACACACGAAAGGTATTGGTATTGAAGACATTTGGTATGGGCATGGTCGCCGCCGGCGCGATGCTACTCGGGACCGGACTCGGCGCCGCTCCGGCGCTCGCGGCGGCACCGATTCCGCTGGAGCCGGCCACTGTTGATACATCTCCCGTGCCGCAGGGACAGCCGGTCGTCGGTATGGTCAGCTCGGGATCATCATCGCCGGGCCTTTTGTGCAGTCTGTCGGGCTACGGTCCGACCAACGACTGCTTCATGGGTTGACGCTGCCGAGCTGAGCGCCGGCGGTCGTCCGCAACCGCCGGGGCGTGGATGCATCGGTCCGGTCCCGGAACACGAGCCGCACCGGCACGTCTTCCAGGTCTTCGCGCTGACAGAACGGGTCACCATCCCCGGCGGGATACGACAAGAACCCCGGCATGACGAAGAGCCGCGGCCCGATGGGCCTGCGGCTCTGTGCTTTGCGGATACCACTGTCAGTTTGCTTTTCGGATACCACTGTCAGTTGGCGGTGTTGACCGGTAGCGACAGCACCACCTCCTGCTCGTTCTCGGGCAGGTAGTGGACGTTCACCACGCGGCCGACCTGGACCATCGAGACCGCCGCCGGAGGCAGGAACTTCTCGGTGCGCGCCTCGAAGGTGCTGCCGTCCGGGCGGGTGACCACCAGCACCAGATCCAGCCGCGAGTGGCCGTCGCGGATCTCCCCGGGCACCGACAGCGACCGCACCACGGCCTGGGCCGCGATGCCACGCCGGGCGATGTCGATCTTGGCGGGGGTGGTGAAGCCCTTGCGGATGTTGGCCGCGTTCATGGCTTCCTGTGCCGCGGAGGTATCGCCGGACAGGTCCACCTCGACCTTCTCGAGCCGGTCGGGCAGGTAACGGACCGGCAGCACCACGCCGGGTCGCAGCAGCGCCAGCTGGGTCAGCGGCACGATCATCTTGGCGTGCGAGGCGAAGACCTTACCGTCGGCGCCCTCGACCCGGAAGTCGATGCGCACCTGCGGCTGCTCGTTGAGGTAGACGCCGGTCTGGCGGACACCCTGGACGGTGCCCAGGCCCACCAGGCCATTGCGGAACTGGGAGCTGTTGTTGCCGGTAAAGGCCGAGATGATGCCGTCACCGGTGAAGGCGAACGCGATGGGGACGATGGTCAGGGCGATGATCGGCAGGGCCATCTGCGGGCCGACCCAGCCGAAGACACTGTCCGAGGTGAGGCCGTGCCACAGGTAGTAGCCGATGGCCAGCACGCCGAGGGCGAGTGCTGCGTAGCGGATTTGGTTCTTCATGAGCTTTCCGGATCAGAGAGGTGGGGGAAGAGCCCGCTCATGCCCGGCGGCACGAGCGGGGACAACAGGGCCCCGCGTCGGGGGCCGGTGGACGGACCGGCTCAGCCGCCGACGATGGTGCTGCAGGCGAAGACGATCTCGAACTTCTCGGTCTTCGGGCCGGCCATCGGGTTGGACAGATCGGGGGTGCCGACGCCCTCGCCGGTGACGGTGAAGGTGTTGCCGCTCTTGGTGACCTTGGCGTTGCCGCCCGGCATGCCGTTGCCGAAGCCGAGCGCGTACGGCTGGCCGTTGTCGCCACCCTTGGTGCCGGTGATGCCGACCGCCTGCACGGTGGTGTCGCCGGTGATGGTGGCGCTCGCGCTGAGCGTGCCGTAGGTGGAGTTGCCGCTGTCGGTCAGTGCCAGCGCCAGATTGCCGCCCTGCTTGGCGCAGGTGGTCTCGAACTTGGCGGTGATCGCCTTGCCGTCGACCGAGGCCGACGACGCGCCGCCGGCCGGGGCCGCGGAGCCCGGAGCCGAAGTGGCCGCGGCGGAGGTGGCCGCGGGGGCGGCGGTGGTCGAGCTGGACTTGGAGCTGCTCGAGTTGCTGGAGCAGCCGGTGACCAGCAGGGCCGCCGCGGCGGTGGCGGCGAGGACGGCGGTGGTCAGGCGGACGGGCTTGGAGTTCATGGTCATTCCTCGTTCTCGTGATGGTGGCTCCGTGGTGGAACCGATGCCAGAACCGTAGAAATCGAAACCCGGCCTACCGATCCCAACTTCCGGCACGCGAAAGCCGGTGACACTGGGCTAACCTGGGCGAATGCGACGACCGCGGGCCATGGTGCTGGACGAGGTGTGGCGCCGCCTCGAAGGGGTCGAACCCTTGAGCGGACCGCACGGCGGACCCCTGCGGCGGACCGTCAAACTGATCCTGGATCCGCTGGTCATCCGCCCGGTTCAGTACCCGCAGTGCGCGGGCTCGATGCTCTCCGCCGACGGAGCGGTGTTGCTGGCCACCCGGATTCACGCCGCCGCCGATGTCCTGCGCGCCACCGCGGCCTGGTTCACACTGCTCAAGCAGACGCGCCGCGCGCTGCGGATCACCGAGGGCAACGCCCAGGACCTGTACTTCCAGCGCTGCTTCGAACTCGCCACCGTCTCGGGCGTGTCGGACCCGGTCGGCGACCGGGCCGCCGCGGAAGCCGCGCTGCGCGAGATTCACGGGCTCGCCGCCGGCCGCACCACCCAGGCGCTCAAGGAGTACCTGTCCGAACCGGCCCGCGTCGGCGAGCTGACCGAACTGATCCAGACCGCTTGGCGGCGGCGCCCGCTGACCGAGGTGCCCGACCACTCCGAGCTGCTCGCCCGGCTCCTGGAGGATTGCGCCGCAACCAGATTCGACAGCGCCGGTGACCTCGCCGATATCGACGCCGTCATCGACGCATACGTCGGCACCCACACCGGAATCCGGCTGTGGCTCGATGAAATAGGGTGCACCGCACAGGAATTCGGCCTCACCCTGTACCCCCTCCCGCTCGCGCCCGAGGTCGGCTTCTCGGCTTCCACGGCCACCCTCGGCCTGCCCCTGGATCGCACCATCCACGAGCGCATCTTCACCGTTCTGCAAGCGTCCAGCGAACGGTCCGACCTGCCTGCGATCCCCGAACTGGTCGCCGCCGAAATCGCCCGCGCCTGCGCCCCCTGGGCCCTGCTCGACGAATCTCTCCGGGTGGCCGCTGCCGCCGGTGCCACCCTGGCGGTCAACCTCCGCCCCCTCGGCGCATCGCTTCCCATCGGCTCCGACCCGGACAGCGACGCCGCCCCCACCCCCAGATCTACTGTCACCCTGGGCGGTGCGGCCACCGGTCTGCTGAGTGCGGCCGTCGGCCTGACCGGCACGGCCGCCGGGTTGCTGGGCGGCTCGGCCGGATTGCTCGGCAGCTCGACCGGGCTCGCGGGTACCGCGGCCGGGATGACGGGCACCGTCGCTGGATTGACCAGTGCCGCAGCCGGTCTGACCCGGCCGGGCACGCCATCGAGCGATGCTCCGGAGGAGGCCGTGCGGATCGGCGGGTCGGCAGCGGGGCAGACCGGCAGACCCGTGGGATCGTCCGGTGTTCAGGACCACCCCCGCTCGGTGGACGCGGTGGGCGGCGCGACCGATCTGTCGGCCGGATCGGGCAGCGCCCGCGATGCCGCGCCGCGTGCGATCGGGGGCGGCGGTGCCGCGGCGCGGTTGATCAATGGGCGATGGCAGCGCGAGGCCTATGTGTTGCAGGCACGGCGAATGGCGGTGCGGGTGGATGCGATCGACGGTCCGCTGGGGGCGATAGCGGCGGATCTGCGCGTGCCGTGGCGTTCCTACCTGCGCAGATTATGGGCGCGACTGCACGGGCGGGACGTGCGTGAGTTCCCCGTGTACGCCGCGGACGAGCTCTGGGATCTGCTGGACGGCGTGGCCCGGTCGGTGATCCTGGACCACCGGATGCGGGTGAAGCGGGCCCTGGCCGCCGGCGCGGTGGCCGAGCCCGGCGATCGGGAATCGAGGGTGGGATGACGAACTCGGCGGTCACGATCCACCGCTACCCCGACGGGTTGCGCGGCATAGTCCCGGTCGGCGACCCGGCCGCCCTGCACGCTGCCCCGGGGCCCGACTCCATGGTGCTCGAGGTCGTCGGCGGCCACCTCATCTGGAGTGTGCTTGCCGGACAAGAACTTCCGGCGGCACTCATCGACGATGTGGACGCCGCGCAGGAATGGGTGTGGGCGCTCTACGGTGAATCCGTCGCCCTGGCCCTCGACTCCGTCCGGCCGGGCGGGCCGGTGGCGACAGCAGGCGATCAGCCGGTATCGGCGGTCGCCGCGGATGAGCGCCCGGTCGATGTGGCCACCGCTCCTGTGCTCGAGTCCCAGGCCGTCAGCGCCCGCCGGCTCGCATACGCGCACTGGGCATCCCGGTGGTGGCCGGCGTCCACCCTGGACGGCATCGCGGACCTCGACCCAGCGCTGCTCGACCGCGATATCGCCCTGCTGACCGACGAGTGCGAACTGCTGGTCGACGGCGCGGACGCGCTCGCCCCGCCCGCTCCCGCCTATCTCGAAACATCCTTGCGTGCTTCGGATTACGCCCTCGCGGCCGGTGACGAGATCCGGCCCGTCGGCACCCTGGTGCTGGCCCGCGGTACCGGCGGGTGGGACTGGCGCCGCTGCCCGCCCGGGCTGGTCGACGCCTCAGAATCCGCGGTGTCCTGGCAACTCGTCCGCGACGCCGGAGCGACCAGCGTGGCCATCGCGGTGGCGGCGCACCCGGGCCTGCCCGACGCGGTTCCGGCCCACCTACGGCCCTGGGCAACCGTCGATACCGGCCGTGGCGAGCTCGACACCGAACTGCGTGCCGCCGACGACACCTGGATCGGCGAATTCGTGCTGTCCGCACCGGCTTCCGCCGTCCGTGTCGCCATCCACGTCCCCGGTTTCGGACCGGATCCGGAGGCCGACCCGGCCTCGGCCGATGACCCGGCCGCCGATACCGCGGCCGCCCTGCGCCGCCAGATTCGCGACTTCGCGGCGGCCCGGCTCCGCACGGCCGCCGACCCGACCGCCGGCGATTCCGGCCCCTTGGCCCCGTTGCTCGCGGAAATCGCAGCCGCAGCGGCAGATTCGGATTTCTGAATGCCGAATGAGGAGTCGGTGGTCGACACAGCGGAGAGTCCATTGCTGCGGGCGGGGGCCGAGGCGGTCGCCCGCGACGAGTTGTGGGAGGCGCTGCGGATCTTCGAGCGGGCCGTGGAGACGGAAACCGGAGATCTGCGGCTGTGTGCGCTGGTGGACCTGGCGGTGGTGATCGATCGGCTGGGGAATCATGCGACGGCGGTGGAGCGGTTTCGAGAAGCGTTGGGGGAGATGTCTTCCGACGCGCCGCGGATGTATCCGGGTGCGCTGATCGGGCTGTCGCAGGCCTTGCAGAACCTCGGGGATCTGGATGGGGCGCAGGAAGCCCTCGAGCGGGCTCGGGCGGCGCTGGGCCGCGCGGATGCACCGGGGGACCTGCGCCTGGCGTGCCTGGTGTCGTCCACGGCGGTAGCCGCGCATCGGCAGCACTGGTGGCGGGTCCTCGATCTGGCGGGTGAATCCCTGGAGGCGGCACGGCGTTTCGGGCCGGAGCGGGTCGGGCACTCGCTCATGAATCTGGCCGCCGCCCACTTCGAGACCGGGCGTTGGGAGCTGGCACAGGATTTCGCCGGTCAGGCGCTGGCGGCCTTCGAGGCGGTGAACGACAGCGCGGGGGTGGCCGAGACGCGGCAGAACCTGGCGTCGATGTACCTGCGCACCGGATCTCTCGATGATGCCGAACCGCTGCTCGCCGCTGCCCAGGAACACTTCGAGGCTGCCGGTGCGGCGCATCGCGCCGGAATCGGGCTGAAGGTCATGGGATTCATCGCCGAGCACCGGGGCCGGCCGGAGGTGGCCCAGGCCCGGTATCGTGAGGCATTGCACCGATTCGAGGAATCCCGTGCGGTCATCGACGCCGCGGATGTGCGACTCCGCCTGGCCGCCATGGCATTCACAGCCGGGCGGTTCGAGGAGGGCGAATCCGAACTGGCCGCCGCTCGTGCAACCTACTCGGTGCGCGGTCTGGGTCTGCACTGCGCGCAGCTCGACTACTGGCATGCGGGGCTGCTGGAGCCGCTCGTCGCCCAGGTGCCCGGATTGCTCGCGCGGGCAGTGGATCTCGCGGTTCCGGCAGCGCTGGCGCTGGATGCCGTCCGTTACGAGCTCCCCGACGGCGCCCAGCGTGACACTTGGAACCGTCGCATCGTGAATCCAGCATTGCGCCTCGCCTTCCGCTACTCGTATCTGGCCGGTGACGCCCGGCTGGTAGCCGATCTCATCGAAAATCAGTGTGCAGGATCCATTGTGGATATCGATAGGCTGTCCGAGGCACCGCCCGCGCCGCTCGATCTGTTCCAGCCCTTCGAACCGCCGTCCGAGTCGGCCGCCGTTCACGACGCACTGCAACTCGGCACCGCGCTGGCGGCGGTGGCGGCCGGCGCGGGCCTGCCCGTCAGCCCGCCGCCGCGGGTCTCCGTTCCGCCGGACGGCCATATCGCCCTGTCCGCCTGGCTGGATGCCGCCGAGCAGCGGTACGGCCGTCGTGTCCGCGCCGAGCGGGTGATACCCGCATGACACCCACCGTCTGCGTCCGCATGGCCGATGCGGGCGACCTCTACCTGACCTGGCGCTGGACCGACGGGAGCGCGCCCGGCGGCGTCGGCGTGGTGCCGGAGGACCAGGTCGAGGCGGCCGTGGCCCGGTTCGCGGCGGCCCTGCCCGCGCCCGGCGTGGCCGGTGGTCTCGAATCCGCGCTCACCACCGGTGAACTAGCCTCCTATCCCGCGGAAAACGCGCTGGCCCAATACCTCTCGTCGACCTTCCTGATCTACAACCTGGCGGTGCGGCTGCACGAGCTCCATTCGCAGGGCATCCGGCCGCGCATCCGCATCCAGCCCTCGCCGCGCACCGCGCAGCTGCCGTGGGAGCTCATCGCCCCCGATCCGGACGTGCGGCTGGTGGAGATCGCCGACGTGAGCGTGCTCGCGCCCAGCGGCATCGTGCACGCGCCCGCCCGGGTGACACGGTCGTGGGACGAGACCCGGACGCTGCCGGTGGTCGCCATCCTGGATCCGCGGGTGCCGGGCTTTCGCGCCGACTCCGCGCTGGGGTCGGTGCTCGGCCGGATGGATGCGGACGCGCCGCTCGCCGCCCTGGTCGCCACACACGCCGCCGCCGATCGGTTGAGCCCGGCCGTCGGCGATCCCCTCGCGGCGTTCCGCCGCACCGATCTGGACCGGGCCTGGCTGAGCCGCACCCTGCACGCGGGCGCGGCCCGCCTGCTGTACGTCGGTCACGTCACCGCCGCGGCCCCCGAATCCGGCCGCAGCGAATCGGCCACCCTGCACCTGTCCTGTACCGCCGCCAGTCCGGGCTGCGCACCGGCCTACCGTGACCACCGCCCCCTCTCGGCCCGCGACCTGCTGCTCGGCACGCACGCACTCACGGACGGTGCGGGCCACGACTATTCGGGCAATGGGCACGGCGAGGCCGTGCCTCGCACCGGGCCCGAGATCTGGCCGATGCCGAGCCGGGTTGCCCTGATCGCCTGTGAGAGCGGCGGCGACCTCCGCTTCGCCGAGCCCCTCGGCCTGGTCGCGGCCATGCTCACCGGCGGCGCGGATGTGGTGACGGCCGGACGTTGGCCATTGCCCACCGATCTCGCGTTCCATCGCTTCGCGGGCACGCCCACCACCGCGCGCCCCTTCCAGGAAGCGGTGTGCGCCATCGACGCCGCCCACGAATCGCCCGATCCCGTCGCCGCTCTCAACGCGTGGCAGCGTGCGCATTTGGCTGCCTGGCGCAGCACCGGCGAGATCCAGCATTCCCCGCTGATCTGGGCCGCCTTCGCCACGGTCGACGCCCGCTGAGTCACCGGAACGGCTGAGCCCCCAGAACTATCGCCCCAGAAAGTCGCGGCTCACGAAAAGATAACGGCCCCAAGGGCTCTCCGATGAAGCTTCACGACCGATCGGGAGCGGAGGGCGAATGGCGCGAATCGTGACAGGCATCGTGGTGGCGGCGCTGGCGGCCGCCCTGGCATTGATCGCCGGGCCGGTCGGCCGCGCCGAGCCGGATGGCCTGCGGCACTGCGAGGTCAGCGCGGGCCGGCAGCCCGAGACCGCGACACCCGAAGAGGTGGGACTGGATTCGGCCGCACTGCGGCAGGCGGTGACCTTCGCCTCCGATCCGACCCGATTCACCGTTCAGGTCTTCCGCAACAACT
Organism: Nocardia sp. NPDC046763; assembly: GCF_040645495.1. NCBI lineage: Bacteria > Bacillati > Actinomycetota > Actinomycetes > Mycobacteriales > Nocardiaceae > Nocardia > Nocardia sp. NPDC046763. The sequence continues at coordinate 96,894 of NZ_JBEYYI010000017.1, forward strand.
GCCTGATCGGCGGTGGGCCCAACAATCAACGCGCGGGCGGCGTTGCCTGGAATCTGTGGAGCGGCACCAAGAGCGTGGTGTCCCTGGTCGCCGGGATCGCGGTGGACGAACACAAACTGCGCGTGGACGATCCGATCGGCGTCTACCTGCCCGCCGGGCTCGGTGACGCCGAACATCGCGCGATCACCGTGCGCAGCCTGCTGACCGAGACCTCCGGCATGGAGGTCGCCATCGCCTCCGAGGGCGTCACCGGGCTGGCCCGGCTCGACCCGAACGTGGTGGCGCAGGCGCTGGCCATGCCCATCGAGCATCCGCAGGGCGAGACCTGGCAGTACAGTCAGCGGGCCGTGGACCTGCTGGTCTATGTCATCCAGCGGGCCGTGGGCGAGGACTTCCAGGCGTACGCGCAGCGAAACCTCTTCGACCCGTTGGGCATCCAGAAGTCCGACTACCTGTGGGCACGCGACCGCAGCGGCAACACCTACGGCCACGCCCACCTGGTGCTACCGCCCGACGACTACGCCAAGCTGGGCCTGCTGCTGGTGAATCGCGGAAACTGGCATGGCCGCCAGCTGATCTCCGCCGGCTACCTGACCCAGGCCACGACGCCGAACGACGTCAACCCGTGCTACGGCTTCCTGATCACCGTCAACGGTCCGGATTGCGAGGACCTGTTCCCCGGCCTGCCCAAGGACGCCCTCCAGATGGCCGGGATGCTGCGCCAGGACAACTTCATCGTTCCCAGCCTGGGCCTGCTGGTCAGCTGGACCGGCGTCACGGTTCCCGGTGGTGCGGTGAGCTTTCCGCACGACGCGCTGCGCGGGCTCACCAGCGCCTTCCGCACCCCGAGCCTCGCCGACCCGGGCCCGTACGAACCCCGGCCGGACACCAGCCTCACCGACCCGATGTTCCTGAACCCGGACGCCACGCTGTCCGCTCTGGGCCTCGGCCCGATGGCCTACCCGGGCTGTGGCCCGCTGGAATGCCTCGGCAAGCCGCTGTATCCGCCGTTCGGCGACTGGCCGCCGGGCTGCTTCGTCCTCGGCTGCGTGGGAACCGACCCGGCGACCCCCGGCATCCGCTGACCGAACGCTACTGCGGCTGACCGCAGTTGGCGCAGCAGGCCGCCCCGGACCGTGTTCCGTCAGGTCCTCACCGTATGACTCGCTCCGCCCGCAACACATCCCACGAATCCCCCGCGGCTGAACCGCTCGCTGCTGACCGATCCGGACCGCGGCTGACCGGGCGGATCGTGGCCCCCGGGAAAACGGCGGAATCGGCTCCGGTTACCGTCGAGGGGATAGTTCGTTCGCTTATGTGTTCGGAGGTAGTGACAATGGCAGGGATTCCCGCGGTACCGACCTCGCTGCTGGTGGCCGGAGGGCTCACCGGTGGCTTCGCCCTCGCTCAGGCCACCAAGAAGCGTCAGCTCGGTGGCGCGGTTTTCGCGGCGGGCACGGCGGCCGCCTTCCCGCGCTGGCGCAAGACGGTCGGCACCGGTGGTGCGGCCGCGCTGACCGGGCTCGCCATCGGCGCGATGGGGGCCTCGCACCCGCTCGCCAAGAAGATCGGCGCCTGGCCGTCGGTCGCGGTCGTGTCCGGTGTGGTCGCGGTGGCCGCGTGGGCCGCGGTGGACCGCCGCGCCTGATTCATCCGCCGGTCTCCCGGCGTGTTTCGGACCGTAAGGTTCGAGGGCGTGCCGGGGGACCGGAAGCGCAATACCGTGGAGTATGCGCACTTTCGTTCATCTGCTGCTGTTCGCCGCCGCTATCGCGGTGGCGGTCGGGGTTTTCGGTCCGCTGGTCGGCACGGTCGACGCGCGGAATGTCCAGTTCACCGACCTGCGGAATGGCTTTGCCCCGGGCCGGTCGCTGGACCAGATCGGGGCGCAGTCAGGGTCTTTCACGACCTCCCTGGCCATCGGGCTGCTCGGGGTGGCGGCCGTGGTGCTGGTGGCCGCGCTGGTCGGATCGCGGATCCTGGGCTGGATCGGCGTCCTCGTCGGCCTGGCCGGGCTCGGCGTGCTGGCCTGGCGCCTCGACCAGCGCTTCGATCACGAGCTGCGTACCGACTATCGGCATCTGCTCAGTGGGACCTGGGGGTTGTATCTGGTCGGCGGCGGGCTGGTGCTGTCGCTGCTGCTTTTGCTGATCCCCCGCGAGCGCCGCTTGCCGCTGTCGCCCGGACCCGGCTTCTGATCTCGTAATCCGCTGTAGGCCTTCACTGTTCGATCACCTACCGAACCACCACGTAACCCGGCGTCGTATCTAGGGCGAACGAGGAGGTTCATTCAATGCACACCAACAACGCCCTGATCGCCGTCCGGAAACCGCTGACCTGCCTGGTCGCGGCCGGAGCGCTGTTCGCCACCGTCGCCGGCATCGCCGCGGCCGAACCGCCGGGCGCAACGATCTCGGGCGGCTCCGGGGCCGGATCCACCACCCCCGGCACATCCCACCACACCGTCATCACCTACTCGACCGACCCATACGGCTACTCCTACCAGTACGAATACGTCGACCCTGCCCCACAGCCCGCCGCCCCCGACCCGGCTACCGCCAACCGGCTCAGCACCGGCGGTTCGGACCACACCTGGATGCCCGCGGCCCGCCCCGACGGCACCGGCTGGACGGTGTGCACCCCGTATTCCACCGTCTGCAGATAATCCCCGCCGCAGTGGAAATCCTGTCTCACCTTCGGTGAGATCGCCCCGAACCGCTGCTCGCACGGTGAATTCCGCAACCTCACCGGCCGATCAACTGGATCAATCTGCGCAGCTGCGCGCCGTAATACTCTTCGAATTCCGGTGAGCCGGGCTGCTTTCCGGTCGCCTGCAGGGCTGTCTCGGGAAGCATGACGGGTGCCAGGATCATGCCCATCAGGGCCATTCTGATGAAGGCGGGGTCGAGCTCGGGCGAGATCTCGCCGCGTTCCTGGGCCAGGGTCAGGTTGGCCAGATCGGTGTCGACGGTCGCGGAACCGTCCAAATAGTCTGTGGTAGAACCACTTCCGGTGAGGCCACGCCACACCAGGAGGCGGGCCGGACGGGGATCGGCGAGCACCGCGGACAGATAGCGCGCGGCGACTTCGTCGAGCGGGAGTTCCGGATCCGCGCGCTCGGCCTCCGCTGCGGGCCAGCCGCGCTGAATCTCTTGGTACAGGCCCTCTTTGCCGCCGAAGTAGTAGGCGATCAGCTGTTTGTTGACGCCGGCGCGATCGGCGATCTCCTGCACCCGTGCGCCGTCGAAACCCTTGGCGGCGAACTCGTCCAGGGCCGCGTCCAGCAGGGCCTGGCGGGAGCGTTCGGCGTCGCGGCGGCGATCGGCGGCGCTGGGCGCGCGCCGGGGCCGGCGGCCCGCGGTAGGCGGGACAGGGTCCGTGTCGGGGTCGGGCGCGGTTGCCATGCGGCCATCGTAATGCGGTGGATGACTGTGTCATCCAACTGTGTCATACATCCGTATGTCATCCATGTGGTTGACACTTTTATCCAAACGGATGACACTTCAACGCGTGACTATCTCGAATATGCCGGGCGCGGTCGTGGACCGGCCCGCCCTCACTCCGCAGGCGCGCCGGGCCATCGTGGTCGTGCTGGTCGGCGCGATACTCGCCTTCCTCGACGCGACCGTCGTCAATGTGTCCCTGAAATCGCTGGCCGCCGATCTGGGCGGCACGCTCGACGCGATTCAGTGGGTCGTCACCGTCTACCTGCTGGTACAGGCGGCCGTGCTGCCCGTGACCGGTTGGGCCGCACGGCGCGTCGGGGCCAAACGGCTCTATCTCGCCGCGCTGCTGCTGTTCACGCTCGCCTCGGTGGCCTGTGCCGCCGCGGGGAGTGTCGGCATGCTGATCGCAGCCCGGGTGGCCCAGGGGCTGGGGGCCGGGGTCATGATCCCGGTCGGGCAGATGATCCTGGTCACTGCGGCAGGTCGGGACGGGATGGCGAAAGCCATGGCGGCGGCGGGCATTCCGATGGTGCTGACCCCGGTGATCGGACCGACGATCGGCGGTCTACTGCTGGAATACGCGGGCTGGCAATGGATTTTCCTGATCAACGCACCGATCGGCGCGATCGGGCTGGTGCTGGCCGCGCGCCTGCTGCCGTCGGATGAGCGCGCCGAGTCGGCCGGGGCGCTGGATGTGCTCGGCCTGATCCTGGTCTCGGCGGGCATGGCCGGAATCACCTATGGACTGTCCGAGGCGGCATCGCGTGGCCTGACCGATCCGAAGGTGCTCGTAACACTTTGTGGCGGCGCGATTCTGGTCGCGGTATTCGTCGCGCATTCGCTGCGGGTCCGGAATCCGGTTCTGGACCTGCGCCTGTGGCGGGACCGCTACTTCGCCGCGGGGACTGTCTCGACCCTCGTCATCGGTGCGGTGACGTTCGGCGCAATGGTGCTGCTGCCCTTGTACTTTCAGCTGATCCGCCATCAGGACGCCGCCCACACCGGCCTGCTGATGGCACCGCAGGGCGTCGGCGCGGCCATCGCCATGGGCCTGTCCGCGCGCCTCTACGAGCGCATCGGCGCCCTCACCTGCCTGCTTGGCGCCCTCGTCTGCTGCGTCGCCACCGTACCGTTCATGCTGCTCACCGACGACACCCCCTATTGGCTGCTCTGCCTCGCCATGATCGTGCGCGGCCTTGGCATCGGCCTGGCCGCCATGCCCGCCATGACGGCGGCCATGCGGCATCTCACTCCGTCCCAGATCATCGACGCCACACCACAACTCACCGTCATGCAGCGTGTCGGCGGCTCGATCGGCACCGCCGCCTTCGTGATGATCCTGCAACAGCACCTGCCGGGAGGCATCGGGCAGCCCGGCCGAGGAGACGCCTTCGCAGTCACCTTCAGCTGGGTGCTCGCAGGCTCCGCCCTCGCCGTTCTGCCCACCGGCCTGCTGGCAGTGCTCGAGCGCCGATCGCGTCAGCGCCCGGAGTCCAACGCTGCGGCAAGCTGATCGGCGACCCACTGCTGGACGTGGGCGAGGCCCTCGGGTTCGAGGGACAGCCAGTGCTCGCGGCCGCGTATCTTCCGGTGCGCGAGTCCGGCGGCCAGATCGCCGCGAGCCGGGACACCCGCCCCTGACGACCATCCACCACGTCGTTCACCTCGACGCCGCGCGCCTGCGGATGGCTGTGCGTCGAGGGGGCGGGAAAACACTTCCGGCACAGCTAGTTCGGCTGGTGTGCAAGGCCGGTCACCGGTGGGCGTCCAGCCAATGCGCCAGGGCGTCCAAGGCCGACTGGTCGATGGGCTGGAAGTCGTCGTGGAGGACGTCGGGGGTGGGGCCGAGGGAGTGGCCGAGGCCGGGGAAGAGATGGAGGGTGTGGTCGCGGTTGCCGGCGGCGGCCAGGGCGGCGTCGAGGCTGGACGAACCCGCAGGCGGGACGTTGGCGTCTTGCGCACCCTGCAGGATGAGCACGGGCGCAGTCAGTTTCGGGGCCTGTTCGATCACGCTGGGGAGGGCGCGGGCCGGGTCGTAGATGTCGTAGATGCCGCCGGGGCGCATGGCGGACTCCAGGTAGAACTGGTAGACGGGGCGGAACTCGAGGTTCACGTCCAGCTTGCCGTCTCGGTTCAGATCCCAGGTCGGGCGGACGGTGAAGTCTCCGGCATCGGCATTCACACAGGCGAACCGGAGCGCGAGCTTGGCCATGAGGCCGCCATCGCCGTGGAAGGCGCGGGCGAGTTCGTCGGGTCCGAGCAGGCCGTCCACCGCGAACCGTGAGAGGTACGGCGCGTAGACCTGCTCGCCCTGATAGCCGAAGGTCACGCGCCAGGGGAGTGCCACCGGGCCCTGGAAGATGGTTCCGGCCAATTCCGGATGGGTCGTCGCCAGGGCGGCCGCGACGGTGCTGCCCTCGCTCCAGCCGTAGACGAAGACGCGGTGCGGGTCGACGTGTGAATCCTGTTCGGCGGCACGCAGGACCTGATCGGCGTCGTCGCGCATGCCGTTCAGGTCGAGTTTGGTCCAGTAGTCGGCATTGTCGACGTCGCCGGGGCCGTGCACGTAACGCTTGTTGTAGCGCATGACGGCGTATCCGCGGCTGGTCAGGTTGTCGGCGATATCGAGGAAGATGTGGGAGCCGGACGCCTGATCGGCGTTGAGATCCTCGGGGCCCGAGCCCGGAATCAGCACCACCACAGGCGCATTGCGCGCGCCCGCCGGATAGTCGAGCTCACCCGAGCCGGTGAAATCTCCGAACTGGAAGGTGAAGGACTCGCGTTCGACCGTGGGCTCCGCCGCGGCCACGCCGCCTGTTCCCACGACCAGCGCGATCGCCCCCAGTGCCACTGCCCCGCGGATCCCCATGAGCGGCAATCTAACTGTCCGCACGCATCACGGCAATCCGATTCAGCGGTCGAGGTCGTGCAGGCGGGAGGTGAGGACGTCCGCGCTCGCGCGCCGCCGAGCGCCTACTGACCCGGCGAGATCGTGCTGGTGCGTTTCGGTCGGTATCGCAGAACCACAACATCGTCGAGCACTGTCGCATCGAGGAATTCCAGTCGCCTGCGCGACCCGCCCGGGAATTGGGCGGGCTGGACGAACCGAGGTGCATCGGCCTGTCCGATCAGCAGCGGCGCGACGGCATATCGCAGCTCGTCGGCCAGGCCCGCCGAAAGGAACGCGGTGTGAATGTGGGTGCCGCCCTCGACGATCAGTCGCTCGATGCCGCGGCGGCCGAGGTCGTCGAGCAGTGCGCCCCAGAAATCCTGATCAGTGATAGCGGTGACCTCCGCGACGGCTTCGAGACGGTCACCCATCTTCTCGGCACCTTCAACGGTGGTGTACACCAGTGGCTTTCCCGCCTCGATGTGGTGGTGGAACATCCTCGCGTCCGGGTCGATGTCGCCCGAGCGCGTCACAGTGACCTTGACCAGGTTCGGGGGTTTGCCCGCGGCGACGCGCGCAGCGCGGCGTTCCTCGCTCCGTAGCCAGAGTCGCGGATTGTCTCGGCGCACGGTCTCCGCTCCTATGAGGATCGCGTCGCAGTCGGCGCGCAGCGCGTCGACGCCGTCGAAATCCTTGTCATTGGACAGATAGAGCCGCGCCGGGATCGTATCGTCGATGTAGCCGTCGAGGCTCACGGCGACGGAGAGCACCACTAGTGGTCGAGGCAACTCGCGTCCTTCCAGGCGGTGACGGCGTCTCGGAATTCGGCGACACCGGTCTGTGTGCTGACCGAGTCGATCATGCCTGAGAGCTCGCGGACCTTGTGCAAGATGCGGGCCGACCTTGTGCCGATACCGATTTCGAGGGCGCGGCCCCCAGCAGCTGCCGCAGGCTCGATCTCGCCGGCCGCCATGTGGGCCACGGCCACCCGGGCGAGATAGACGCCCTTGTCGCGCTGGTAATCGGGTTGCATGTGCGCGATGGCCGCTGCGAACTGCGTTGTCGCACGGGAATAGTCGCCGGTCTCCGCGCTGGTATAAGCCTGATGGGCATCCACGTACGAGTGGTCGAGGAACATGCCCCACTTCGGATCATCGGGTGCGACTTCGACGATTTTGCGTGCGTCGTCGTAAGCCCGGGCGCTGCCGAGCGGGTCGCCGTCGAGCGCCTGGCCGTGCGCGCGAAAGGTCAATGCTGCTGCGGAAAATAGGGAATCCGGTGGCGCGCTGCGTCGAGCGGCGGTGGCCAGTTCCGCGGCCTCGGTCGCGTCGCCCTGGTCGCAGGCGAGCTGGCTCATGCGGACCAACGAGAGGCCGATGTAGTAGTCGTCGGCCAGCTGATGAGACCACCGCAGCGCCTTCGCCGCCCAGTTGTCGGCCTGGATGAAGTCACGTTGGTCTTGGTACTGCCAGGCCGCAGTTTCGGCGAACATGGCCTGCATTCGGAGGATCCCGCGCGGATCGCCGACTTTCCCCCGCTTCAGACGGCCGAGCAGATCGAGAGCGCTCAGCACATGTGGAAGGGTCTGAGCCGAGCCGTACAGATTGTCGGATTCGATCAGCGACATCCGCAACTTGTCGAAGTGGCGGACGTGATCGATCGAGGTATCAGCGAACAGAGCCGCGAGCGTGCTACCGACCGGACCTTTCGTCACGCCTGCAACGGCTGCCCCGATCGTGCCTGTTCCAATTCCGAGCACGACGGTCCGTCGCGGCACCGCGACGAGCACCATTTCGCCGGTGAGCGCTCGGGCCGAGACGACTACACAGTCGTCATCGTCGAATTGCGCGCCGGCAACATCGTCGAGCGGTTCGAGCGGCCGGCCCTCGACGACCGTCGGCATGTTCAGGATGGCCCGGAACCGTTCGACGACAGCGGGATCCGCGGCCGCGAGCTTGTTGTCCATCCGAGCGGCGTAGGCGGGACTCAAGGTGATGTCGCCGAGTCGGCGATCCCATTTCTTGACCGAGTCGTAGGAGACGCCGACGTGCTCCGCGAAGGGCTCCTGCGTCATACGGAGCGCCTTGCGGAATGCGTTTACTTCGATGCCGGTCCACCGCGCGCAAATGCTCATCGGGGTTCCCCTGTGCATGGTCGATGCACCGAAGAGTACCCGCGGGGTACCTGCTCGGTCACTTCAATCAGGGATGTCTGGGCGGCAACGTTGAAGATGCACGCGACGCCGGGACGACCATCTGAACTCGGCGTCGGGTGCCCTCCAACGCCATTCCAGGGACATGGAGAACACCCGACATGGAGATCATCGTTGCAATAACGCTCGCCGCGCTAGTGCTGCTCATCGCCGCGAGAATCGCACTGCCCGGCTCTGGCCGCCATGACCAGCCGAAACGGTTGACTGTCAGCGACATTCAGACACGGTTGGCCGCAGAGCCCCCGTATACGCACATCCCCCTGAGCCGGGGGTGGTGACCGATGAGCCTGCTGCCGTCCGCCGTTGGGTTCTTGCGTAGCGACGTATCCGGCCTGAGTCAGCCGCAGGATGAGTTGCGAATTCGTCGTGCTGCCAGGAGAACTGGCTATGACTTGAGGCGAACAATCGTGTTCAGCGACTGCACCGAGAATCGGGCGCACCGCCTGCGCGTGGCGATCAGGCGCCTCGGCGTGGACGCCGTCATCGTGCCGAGCACCGCACACTTCGACGACCACGTTATCCCCGCCGAGGTTCTCGATGTGGCGACCGTGATCACGGTATCGCCCGGAAGTACCCACACTCGGCAGAAGAATCCAGGTCGCGAAGGCGGACCCCTCGGATTTCACCACACCGAAAGCGGCGTGATACCGATTGGCGATGACGGGCTGCCGATCATCGACGGCGAGTGCCCAACCGGCCCGCCGACAATCCGATTCAGCGGTCGAGGTCGTGCAGGCGGGAGGTGAGAAAGTCCGCTTCGACCGTGTTCTCGGCGAGTAGCAGGGCCTCCTGGTAGGCGAGCCGGGCCTCGTCGAGTCTGCCTAGGCGGGTGAGGAATTCGGCGCGGGCGGCGGGCAGGTAGTGGTAGCTGGTGAGCTGGGGTTCGGTGGCCAGGCGGTCGAGTTCGTCCAGGCCGCGCTGCGGGCCATGGGCGTGGCCGAGGGCGACGGCGCGATTGAGGGCGACGACGGGGGAGGGCCAGACGGCGATGAGATGCTCGTAGAGACCGGCGATCTCGTGCCAGTCGGTGGCGTCGAAGGCGGGGGACTCGGCGTGAACGGCGGCAATGGCCGCCATGAGCGGGAAGCGGCCCGGCGTACGTCCGCGTAATGACCTGCGCACCAAGGCTATTCCCTCGGAGATGGCTCGGCGGTCCCAGTGGGCGCGGTCCTGCTCGGCCAGCGGCAGGAAGCGTCCGTTCTCGTCGGTGCGGGTGCCGCGGCGGGCGTCGGTCAGCAGCAGCAGCGCGTACAGACCCGCCACATCGGGATCGTTGGGCAGCAGCAGGCGCAGCATGCGGGCCAGGTCCAGGGCGCGTTCCACCAGCTCGGGGCGGACCAGCTCGGCGCCGGCCGGGGCGGTGTGGCCGGTGGTGAACAGCAGGTGCAGCACGGTCAGCACCGCGTCGACGCGGTCGGGCAGTTCCTCGTCGGACGGGAGGCGGTAGGGGATGTGCGCCTCGGCGATCTTCTTCTTGGCCCGCGTGATGCGTGCCGCCATGGTCGGTTCCGCGACCAGGAAGGCGTGCGCGATCTCCGGAGTGGACAGACCGCACAGCAGGCGCAGGGTCAGCGCCACCCGCGCCTCCATCGACAGGGCCGGGTGGCAGCAGATGAAGATGAGCCGCAGCCGATCGTCGGCCACCGAGTCCGGGGCGGCCGGGTCGGGAACCGGATCCTCCACCAGCAGTGGAATCGAGCGCTCGAACGCGATGTCGCGGCGCAGGGCGTCCAGGGCGCGCCGCCGGGCCACCGTGGTCAGCCAGGCGCCGGGACGATCCGGGATCCCCGACTCCGGCCAGGCCTGCAGGGCCTGCGTGAACGCCTCCTGCACAGCCTCTTCGGCGAGATCGATATCGCGGGTCACCCGCACGGTCGCCGCCAGCACGAAGCCCCACTCGCGCCGGTGCGCGTCGGCGACCGCGGCGGCCACCTCCGGCGTGGTCACGGCTCGTCGTGCGGGTGGATCGGCCGGACCTCGACGCAACCGAACGGCGACGGCACGTCCGCGGCGATCCGGATGGCCTCGTCCAGATCGGCGGCCTCGATCAGGTAGTAGCCGCCCAGGACCTCTTTGGTCTCGGCGAACACACCGTCGGTGATGACCGTGCGGCCGTGCTCGTCGTGCCGGACCGTGGTCGCGGTCGAGGTGGGGCGCAGGCGGTTACCGCCGCGCAGCCGATCCGCGTGCGCGGCCATGAACTCGACGTGCTCGTTCAGGGTGCGCTGCCGCACGGCCGGATCGGCGGCGAGCCAGGTTTGCTCGTCCTGGTGGATCAGCAGCAGGTACTCGGGCATGTCACTGCTCCCTTCGCTGGGGTGGATCGCACGGCTCCATTGCCGTGTCACTGCCGACGTCGTTGTCACTCAGCACGTCGTTCGGGATGGCGGCGAAATCGACACAGTCGCGAAAAAGATTCTCGACCAGATTGTCGATTTCCGGCCGGAGCCGCGCGACGGATTCACGAGTCGGCCGACCGGGCCGTCCACCCGATAGGAGAAACGACAATGTCCACTTACATCCTCGCCTTCCGCAACGATCCCACCCGCACGCCTACGCCCGAGCAGGAGCAACTGTGGGTCGACTGGTTCGCCGAGCTCGGCGAGCGCGTCACCGATTTCGGTAATCGCGTGGGCCAGGCCGTCATGCTGGGCGACAACCCCGCCGCCCCCGACCGGCTCTCCGGCTACGTCGCCGTCGAGGCCGACGACCTCGACGCGGCGGTGAAACTCGCCTCCGGCTGCCCGGGCCTGACCTATGGCGGCCGCGTGGAGGTCGGCGAACCCGTCCCCATGTCCTGACGCCCCGAGTGCCGGGCCCGCACCCGCCGGGCCCGGTGCCCGGCTCGCCTGCGCCGGACCGCTGCCAATTATCCCGCGATTCGCACGCTGCTGGATCTGGCGCCGCCGCCGGCGGTGGTGATCCGGGCCGGGCAGGAGGTCGAAATCCCCACGGCCGAAGTGAAAGTCGGTGATCTTCGAGCCCGCCCTCGGTTTCACGCTGCGGCCGGAGATCGCCGCCAACATCACCTACATCCTGAAGGCGTGGGGCCTGGCCTGATTCGCCCCACAACGCACGAAACCGCCTCCCCGGAGGCGGTTTTCGCGTATGTGGGCAGGATTACGCGGGATGGCCTCGGTGCTCGGCCCATTCGCGGGCGAGGATGGACATGACGGTCGCGTCGATCCACTCGTCGCCGTAGCGCAGGGATTCGCGCAGGACGCCCTCGGGTCGGAAGCCGGCCTTCTCGTAGGCGCGGCGGGCGCGTGGGTTGAAGGCGTAGACCTCCAGGGAGATTCGGTGCAGGCCGAGCTTCTCGAACCCGTAGCCGACGATCAGCCGCGTCGCCTCCGTGCCCAGTCCGCGGCCCTGGCCATCCGGGCCCATCAGGATGCGGAAGTTGCAGCTGCCATTGCCGGGATCCCACTGGTTGAGGACGGCCTCTCCGACACAGCGGCCGGTCGCGATGTCGACGATGGCCAAATCGAGGCGGTCCGGCTGGGTTTCGCGCGTGGCATACCAGTCGCGCAAGCGCACGTGCTCGGCCGGATCCTCCGGCACGGACTCCGTGGTCTCCTCGTGGACGCTGCCGGTGAGCCTGCGTACGTCGGGATCGCGCAAGGCCGCGAGGATGGCGTCGAGGTCCTCGGGGATGAACGGCCGCAGGAGAATTTTCGCGCCGGTCAGGGTGGGCTTGATCGAAAAGTCGGCGGATTCGAACACCGGTGAATTATCGCGCCGAGATCAATAGAGTCGGCGAATGGCCAGTTCACCCTGGGGGACGTCGCCGGCCACGCTCGCCGACGTCCTGCCGTCCGTCGCCGCGTCCTTCGGGCTTGACCAGCGCAATCCGCTGGCCCTCGCACCCAACCGGGATGTGGTGGTGCTGCTGATCGACGGCCTCGGCGCGGAACTCCTCGCCCGCCACCGCGACAGCGCGCCCACCCTGGCCGCGCACGTCCGCACCACGCTCACCGCGGGCTTCCCCGCCACCACCGCGACCAGTCTCGCCAGCCTCGCCCTCGGCGCGCCCTGCGCGACACACGGCATCATCGGCTACAGCTTCGCCCTGCCCGCCGGCGACCGTCTCCGCCTGCTGAATGCGCTGCGCTGGAATCTCGACGGCGCGACCGGCGAGGATGCCCGCGAGGCGTATCCACCGGAGTCGGTGCAGCCGCACACCAGCCGTCTGGAGGACCTCGCCGCCCACGGTGTCGAGCTGCACTACGTGATCCCCGCCTACCAGCGCACCTCCGGTCTGACCCGGGCCGCCTTCCGCGCGCCGGGCACCTTGCACGCGGCCACCACCCTCGATGAGGTGCGCACCGGAATCCTCGCTGTCGCAACGCATTCCGGCGTGAACTCGCGCTTCGCCTACGCTTATTTCCCCGATCTCGATGCCAACGGACACCTGTACGGACCCGAATCGCCGGAATGGCTGGCCGTTCTCCGCGATATCGACGCCTGCCTGGCCGGCCTCTTCGCCGAGCTCCCCGCCACCTGCACGGTGCTGATCACCGGCGACCACGGAATGATCCACGCCGACACCGTCATCGATCTGGACGCGCGTCCCGCGCTGCATCGCGATGTCCGGCTGATCGGCGGCGAGGCGCGGGTCCGCCACATCTACCTCGACCGCCCCGAAGCCCTGGCCGACGCCCACTCCGCGTGGACCGCCGAACTATCCACGCACGCAACGGTTGTGACTCGCGAGCAGGCTCTCGACGAGCACTGGTTCGGCCCGACCCCGCCCACACCGGTGATCGCCTCCCGCATCGGCGATCTGATCGCCGTCGCCGAGGGCACCGCGGTGCTGGTCCGCCCCGCCCTCGAGCCACTGGAGTCCGCCCTCGTGGGGCATCACGGCGCCCGCACCTCGGCCGAGCAACTCGTCCCTCTCATCACCACACCCTGATCCTGGTCGCGGTGCGGTGGGACACGTTGGCGGGTGCGGGGGAGATGGGCGCTCACCCACCGGATGTGCGTCGCATCGGCTCGGAACCCACTCAGGTGCGCAGTAGTGCGGTCTGGACCTTGCGCAGGCGGTCCACATCGCCACGGAAGCCGGCCACGGCATCGTTGTAGAGGAAGGCCTCCCACAGCCGGACCAGGGCGTAGGCCAAGGTGTCGCGCTCGATGGGGGGCTGGTAGCCCTCGGATTCGGCTCGCTCGATGAACCGCTCGACCAGGGCCACCGCGGACTGGTGCACGACCCCGTCACTCCGGGTGATCAGGCGCAGCGCCACGGTGGATTCATTGTCGAAGTACCAACGCAGCGCGTCGTTCGCGACGAGCAGATCGATGGTGCGGTTGAGCGCCGCGGTGAGCCGCTCACCACCCGACCCACGAGAGCGACGATCGGCGTGGGCCACGACTCTCTCCAGCTGCCGCGCCACGGCCGCGCCCAGCAGGCCCTCCCGGGATCCGAACCACCGGTAGATGCTGGCCCGGCCCACCCCCAGCTGGGCGGCAATGGCATTGACGTCCACCCGTTTTCCGCTGAGGAACACGGCGATGGCTGCCTCGAGCACATCGTCCCGGCTGGCCGAGGCGGGCCGGCCCGGCGCCCTCGTTCCCTCCGCGCGTGTCACGCGGACAGCTTAGGCGCCAGGTAGGGCGACAGGGTGCCGGCGGTGGCCGCGCGTCCCAGTGTCAGGGCCTGCTCCAGCACCCCGGGATCGCGGGCGACGCGCCCGATCTCGGGTGCGCCGGCCGGAGGGCGGATCTGCAGCACAGCCGGATCGGAAGCGAAGTCCCGCTCGTCGCTGTGGTGTCGCGCAACCCGATCGAGCCACGGCCCGACCGTTCCCGGCGCGTGCCGGGACAGGAAGCGGGTCACCACCCGGGATTCCAGACTCGAAGGAGGACGCATGGTTTCGTCGTCACGACGGGTACGCAGCACCAGGACGCGGGTCGCGCCCTGCGTCAGCGCCGTTCGCACCGGCACGGATTCCGAGAGCCCGGCATCGACGTACCGGCGCGTGCCGATCGTCACCGGCCGCCCGGCCAGGATCGGCAGGCAGGTCGACGCCCGCAGCGCCGCCTGCACCGAGCCCACATCACTCAGCTCCGGATGCAGGTCGACGGCCGCGCCGGTGTCGGCGTCGGTGGCGATGGGGTGGAAGGTGATCGAATTGGCCAGGATCGCAGGGAAATCCATCGGCACGATGCGCTCGTACACGGTGTGCACCAGGTACTCGGTATCGACCACGCGGCCGCCGCGCAGGGCCCGGGCCGGATTGATCACGCGGTTGATCACCTCGGGATTCCAGGCTCGCCGCGAATCCACCGCGCGACCGCACAGCAGCCAGGCGCCGTTCAGCGCACCCGCCGAGGCCCCGTACACCGCGTCGAAACAGGGCAGGATGCCCAATTCCTCGATGGCCATGGCCATGCCGTGCGAGTACGCGCCGCGCGAGGAGCCGCCCTCGATGACGAGGGCCAGCCGATGTGAGTCCGTGCGCTGCCCGGGTGCGCTGCCCTCGCGATGCCGGCGGGCGATGAGCTCGCCGACGCCGAGTGTGCGGTCGTGGTCGGGCACGGATGGCTCCCTTGGCTGTCGTTGGTGTGCGCGGGCGTTCGAGTATACGACCCTATTTGAGACACTGATGTCTCTGTGTATCATATCCGGCGATGGCGCGGGTAGCCATGAAACTGGAGGTCAACGCATGCAACTAGCGCTCACCGACGACGAGCTCGCCTTCCGCGACGAGCTGCGCGCGTTCTATCGGAGCGAGATCCCGGCCGACATTCGCAACCGGCAGCGGCACGGGCAGGAACTCAGCAAGGACGACATCGTCACCACCCAGCGCATTCTCAACGCGCACGGGCTGGCCACCCCGAACTGGCCGGTGGAATGGGGCGGCAAGGACTGGACCCCGATCCAGCGCCACCTCTGGCACGACGAGATGCAGCTGGCCTCGGTGCCCGAACCGCTGACCTTCAACACCAATATGATCGGCCCGGTCATTGCGCACTTCGGCGCCCAGGAGCTCAAGGAACGCTTCCTGCCGGCCACCGCCAACCTCGACATCTGGTGGTGCCAGGGCTTTTCCGAACCCGAGGCGGGCTCCGACCTGGCCGGGCTGCGCACGGTCGCGGTCCGCGACGGCGACAGCTACGTGATCAACGGCCAGAAGACCTGGACCACCGCCGCTCAGTCCGCCGACTGGATGTTCTGCCTGGCGCGCACCAACCCGGACGCGCCCAAGAAGCAGGCCGGCATCTCCATGCTGCTGTTCCCGCTCGACACCCCCGGCGTGACCGTGCGGCCGATCAAGCTCATCGACGGCGGCCACGAGGTCAACGAGGTGTTCCTGGAGAACGTCCGGGTTCCCGCGAATCAGCTTGTCGGCGAGGAGAATCAGGGCTGGACCTACGCCAAGTTCCTGCTCGGCAACGAGCGCACCGGCATCGCCGCGGTCGGCCAGACCAAGGTGAAGCTGTGGCTGGCCAAGGAGCACGCCAAGCAGACCCGCCTGGGTGAGAAGACCCTCCTCGAGGATCAGCTCTTCGCGACCCGCCTCGCCGAGCTCGAAAACGAGCTGCTGGCACTGGAACTGGTGCAACTGCGGGTGGCCGCGGGCTCGGCCGACGGCAAGCCCAACCCGGTCTCCTCGATTCTCAAGCTGCGCGGCACCGAACTCCAGCAGGCCGTCACCGAACTGCTGGTGGACATCGCCGGACCGGATTCCGTTGCGCGCGAAGACGAGTCGGACCCGGACTGGGCCCGCCGCAGCACCGCCACCTACCTGAACTACCGCAAGACATCGATCTACGGAGGATCCAACGAGGTGCAGCGCGGCATCATCGCCTCGACGATCCTCGGACTGTGAGGCAGCACCATGGATTTCGATCTCACCCCCGAACAGGACATGCTGCGCGACACCGTGCGTGAGGTACTGTCCCGCGGCTACACCCCCGAGCGCCGCAACGACATCGTCGGCACCGAACTCGGCTGGGATCCCAAGATCTGGGCCACCTTCGCCGAAATCGGCCTGCTCGGACTGACATTCGCCGAGGAGGACGGCGGCATGGGTGCCGGGCCCATCGAGGCCATGCTGGTCATGACCGAGATCGGCCGCGCACTGGCCCCCGAACCCGTGCTGGATTGCGCGCTGCTGCCGGGCGGGCTCGTCTCCGCCGTGGGCGCCGACGCGCAGCGCAAGGACCTGCTGCCGCGCATTGCCGAGGGGGAGCTCAAGCTCGCCTTCGCGCACGGCGAGCCGGGGCTGCGCTGGCCCGCCACCGACACCGTCACCCACGCGGTTCGGCAGCCGGACGGCTGGCGCATCACCGGCCGCAAACACCCGGTCTCCCACGGTGATTGCGCCGATCTGCTCATCGTGAGCGCGGCACTCGACGACGGCATCGGGCTGTTCCTCGTCGATCCCGCCGATCCGGGCGTGCGGCGCACCGCCTACGCCACCCACGACGGGCTGCGCGGCGCGGACATCGCATTCGACGGCGCCGTGGCCGAACCGCTCGGCGAGCCGGTCGATGCCGCCGCCGCCATCCAGGCCGCGCTGGCCGAGGCGCAGGCCGCGCTGTGCGCCGAGGCCATCGGCGCGATGGAGGAGTCCCTGCGGCTCACCGCGGAATACCTGAAGACGCGCAAGCAGTTCGGGGTGCCGCTGCGCACCTTCCAGACGCTGACCCAGCGCGCCGCCGACATGTACGTGTCGCTGGAGCTGGCCCGCGGCATGAGCATGTACGCGTCCATGTCGCTGGCCGACGGCATCGTCGATCCGGTCGTCGCCTCCCGCGCCAAACTGCGGATCGGGCGCTCTGCCCGGCACATCGGGCAGGAGGCCATCCAGATGCACGGCGGCATCGGCATGACCGACGAATACCCCGTCGGCCACTACACCGCGCGGCTCACCGCCATCGAGCACACCCTCGGTGACTCCACCGACCACCTGCGCTACCTCGGCGGGTACGTGGCCGACTACCAGATGGTCGAAATCTGATGCACATTCGCGGCGCGGTTCTGGAGGAGATCGGACGCGGGCGGCCCTACGCACAGTCGCGGCCGATCAGCGTGTGCCGGCTCGAACTCGGCGATCCCGGGCCCACCGAGGTGCTGGTCGCCATCGAGGCGGCCGGGCTGTGCCACTCGGATCTGAGTGTGGTGGACGGCAATCGGCCACGCCCGCTGCCCATGCTGCTCGGCCACGAGGCCGCGGGCACCGTGGTGGCGGTCGGCGAGCGGGTCGCCGATCTGCTCATCGGACAGCGAGTGGTCATGTCCTTCCTGCCGCGCTGCGAAGAGTGCGACGCGTGCGCGCGGGACGGGCAGCTGCCCTGCACCGCGGGCACCCGCGCCAATACCGCCGGTGAACTGCTGCACCATGCCGGGCACCTGTCGCGCGGCGGCGACCGGGTGCGGCATCACCTGGGCGTCTCCGGCTTCGCCACGCACGCCGTGGTGGACCGGGCCTCCCTGGTGCCGGTCGGCAACTCGGTGCCGCCGGAGATCGCGGCACTGTTCGGGTGCGCGGTGCTGACCGGCGGCGGAGCCGTGCTGAACGTCGCCGATCCCGGGCCGCGGGACAGCCTCATGGTGGTCGGGCTCGGCGGAGTCGGGATGGCGGCACTGCTGACAGCGAAAGCCATTGGCGTGGAACGGGTTATCGCCGTGGATCGGATGGTGGACAAGCTCGCCATGGCCGAGGAGCTCGGGGCGACCGAGACGTACACGCCGGAGCAGATCACCGACGAGGGGATCCGGGCGCGGTACGTGGTGGAGTGCGCCGGGCATCCATCGGCGTTCGAAACCGCCTATGCGGCAACCGAACCCGGCGGTATGACCATCACGGTCGGCCTGCCCGGGCCGAATTCGACGGTGACCCTGCCACCGCTGAGCATCACCGCCGAGGCCCGCACCATCGTCGGCAGCTACCTGGGTTCCGCCGTGCCGGCCCGGGATATTCCCCGCTACGAACAGATGTGGCGCGACGGGCGGCTGCCGGTGGAGAAATTGATCTCCTCGCGCATCCGGCTCGAGGAGATCAATGCCGCGATGGATCTGCTGGCCGAGGGAAGAGCGGTCCGTCAGATCATCATGTTCGACCATTCCTGACCCTGCTCCGGAATGCCCGGCGAGCCGACATCTCGCCGGGCAGTCCGGCGCGGCGGCGTCGGACCGGTGACGGTTGCCGCGAAACCCGATGATCGCTGGTCGGGCGGCGGTAGCCTGATCATGAAATATGTCCTGGGACGCGGTCAGCCCGCAGCATTCGTGCATATCGTGGGGCCGCCGTCGACGTCGGTATCCGCCCGCCGCCCTCCGGGGCCGTCCGAATTCGTCCTCGCGGTAGTCGTTCCTCCGTGATTTCCGGTGGCCCGTGTCGAAGGAGCCATCGGATATGTGTACCTCGTGTGGGAGCCCGCACGGTGAACCCGGATCTCCGGCAGTGGACCGGCGCTCGGTCTTGGTCGGAATCGGTGGTGCGGCAGCAGTTCTCGGAATCTCCGCGTGCAGCTCGTCGAAGAAGGGGTCCACGCCCGCATCCGCCACCACGACCGCGGCCGCCCCGCCGGCATCGGTCAAGCTGGGACTCGTCCTGCTCGGCACCCGGGCCGGACCCTATGTGCAGGGCGACCGGACCGGCATCTCCACCGCGCTGGTGGTCGACGGGCATGTCTACCTCGTGGACTGCGGCCAATCCTCGGTGTGGCAGTACCACCGGGCCGGGTTGAAATTCGCCGCCCTGAAGAACATCTTCATCACCCACCTGCACGCCGATCACGTCGCGGACTACAACAACTTCTTCATGCTCGGCGGCTCCACCGATACGAGCACGGCCGACGGCGTCTCCCCACCGGTCCACGTGTACGGGCCGGGACCCGCGGGCGGACTCCAGCCCGCGTTCGGCGGAGCGAATCCACCACCCGCCCAACCGGGCGACCCCACCCCGGGACTGGCGACACTGACCCAGCGGTGCAACGAGGCCTTCGCCTACAGCGACAACGTGCTGATGCGGGACACCGGACTCCAGGACACCGGCGCCATCGCGGTCGTCCACGAAATCTCGTTGCCGGACAACGGCGCGAGCTACACCAACACGGCTCCGGCGACCACGCCGTTCCCGGTGATGAGCGACGACCGGGTACGGGTCACGGCCACCCTCGTGCCACACGGACCGGTGTTCCCCTCCTTCGCCTTCCGCTTCGACACCGACCACGGCGCCGTCACCTTCTCCGGTGACACCACCAATTCCGACAACCTCATACAACTCGCCCACGGATCGCAGGTTCTGGTCCACGAGGCGATCAACACCGAGGGCGGCAGCCTGTCCGCGGCGGCGCAATCGCACATGACGCAATCGCATACCGCGGTACAGCAGGTCGGTGCCATCGCACACCAGGCCGACGTCCCCACCCTCGTGCTCTCCCACATCGCCGACTTCGGCCCCACCGGAACCGTCGACCCCGTCCAATGGACCCACTGGGCCCAGCAGGGCTACAGCGGCAAGGTGATCGTCGGCAGCGACCTCCAGACGATCATCATGGAATAGATTGCACCACAACGGAATAGCACATTGAATAGCAAGCACGGGAACTGCGCCCGCCCCCTGTCCCGTACCTACTCTTCCGGGCCGACGCCGGTCCGCTTGGCGTGGTCGGTTACCTGCTTGACGCGATCGGTCCTGGGCCTGGCGTGGGGTTCTCGACAGAATGGCAGAGGTTCGAAACCGGAGAGAGAAAAGGGATTTCGACTGATGTCGCAAGTTGTGCGGGACCTAGAGGGCAAGGTCGCTCTGATCATCGGCGGCACTCGCAATCAGGGTGCGGAATTCGCCAAGAACATCGCCGGGCGCGGTGCCACCACGATCGTCACCTATCAGGGGGACGAGCAGGCCGCCAAGGCAACGCTCGCGACGCTCGAGACGCTCGGCGCGACGGTGGAGGCGGTCCGCTCCGACGCCACCTCGGCCGCGGAGGTCGACGCACTGTTCACGGATGTCGTCGCGCGCCACGGCAAGCTGGATATCGTCGTGCACGTGCCGGGGCGGGTCATCAAGAAGCCGATCGCGGATACCACCGACGACGACTTCGATCAGCTGATCGTGCGCAATACCCGGACCGCGTTCAATACGCTGCGCGCCACGGCCCGGCACATTGCCGACAATGGCCGCTATGTCGTGTTGTCCACCACGCTCACCTCGATCATGACCGGCACCTACGGGCTGTATTCGGGATCGAAGGCGGCCGTCGAGCGAATGGTGGTCGCCGCGGCCAAGGAGTTGGGTGAGCGCGGTATCACGGTCAATGCCGTCGCGCCCGGTCCGGTCGACGACGACTTCTTCCGGGGCGCGGAGACGCCCGAATCCATTGCGGCCGCGGCACTGCACAATCCGCACGGGCGTCTCGGGCTCCCCGCCGACACCGCACCGTTGGTCGGGTGGCTGGTCAGCGCCGAGGCGGGTTGGGTCTCCGGACAGACGATCCGCGCCAACGGCGCGATGTTCTGAGCACGCCCGCGCCAACCGTGGACACCGGCCGGGTGCGGTCGAATCGCACCCGGCTGCCATGGGCCACCGCGACCTGCTGACGTTTGCCGGGGCGCGGATGTGGAGCGGTCGTCGATTCCGGGCCGGGTGCGCGCTGGTGGCTGTCGCCCGTCCCGGGACCTCCGAACACAGTGCCGCGCGGAAGGATTCGATCCGTCTCCGAGTTCCGCTCGACCCCCCGAGCGGCCCGGTGCGACGGTCGCTGGATAGCGGACGGTCAGTGCGCCGTGGACAACAGGCGGGCTCGCTGACGGGCTTCGTCCTCGGCGCAGGTGGTGGTCAGGGCGCGGCGGCGGTTGGTGCGGACCGCCGCGCTGAAAAGCTGGTATTCGGCCGAGGGGACGCAGACCTCGCGATAGGGATGTCGGTGACCGACCCGGCG
Source organism: Nocardia sp. NPDC046763 (assembly GCF_040645495.1). NCBI lineage: Bacteria > Bacillati > Actinomycetota > Actinomycetes > Mycobacteriales > Nocardiaceae > Nocardia > Nocardia sp. NPDC046763. Next base: position 118,339 of record NZ_JBEYYI010000017.1, read on the forward strand.
CTGCGGGCCCGGAATGACCACGCCGCGACGGGGATCGGGGCCGCCCTCCTGTAAGCGCACCCACTTCTGCATGGTGCGGGAATCGATACTGGGCAGGTATTCCACCGCACGATCCCATTCCAGGCCCTCCACCTGCATCGGATCGGCGACCGCGGTGACGACAACGGCGTATGCCGTACCGACGGAGTTGTCCGCCATTGGATCTACCCCCTGTCCATGCTCGAGATCTCTGGCGTTGCGCGGGGAATGTTCAGGATACGTCGAAAGATCTTGCACTACTGAGTCTTTCGCTGTACCCACAGGTAGTTTGCGGGTACTCCGCAGTCCTCGATAGACCGAATCGGCCAGGTGTCGGCGGAATTCCGGCATTGTGGCTCGGGTTGCTCCGCGGGTGCGGTAGTGGCACGAATCACCCCGCGCTCACGCCCCGGAATAGCCCCGCCACACCCTATGTTCAAGTGGTTGCCATATCCACCAAAAATGGCAGCGACCCGAGGAGGACCCGTGCAGTTCGGAATTTTCAGCGTCGGTGACGTGACGATGGACCCCACCACCGGCCGCACCCCGACCGAGGCCGAGCGCATCCAGGCGATGGTCCGCATCGCCCTCAAGGCTGAAGAGGTCGGCCTCGACGTGTTCGCCACCGGCGAGCACCACAACCCGCCGTTCGTGCCGTCCTCGCCGACCACCATGCTCGGCTACATCGCGGCGCGGACCGAGAAGCTCGTGCTGTCCACCTCCACCACCCTCATCACCACCAACGACCCGGTGAAGATCGCCGAGGACTTCGCCATGCTGCAGCACCTGGCCGGCGGCCGGGTGGACCTCATGATGGGCCGCGGCAACACCGGACCCGTCTACCCGTGGTTCGGCAAGGACATTCGCGACGGCATCCCGCTGGCGGTGGAGAACTACCACCTGCTGCGCCGGCTGTGGCGCGAACAGCGCGTGGACTGGGAGGGCAAGTTCCGCACCCCGCTGCAGGGCTTCACCGCCACCCCCGCCCCGCTCGACGGCACCCCGCCGTTCGTGTGGCACGGCTCCATCCGCTCGCCCGAAATCGCCGAGCAGGCCGCCTATTACGGTGACGGCTTCTTCCACAACAACATCTTCTGGGACCAGCAGCACACCCGGCAGATGGTGAACCTGTACCGCCGCCGCTTCGAGCACTACGGGCACGGCGCCGCCGAACAGGCCATCGTCGGACTCGGCGGCCAGGTCTTCATGGCCGAGACCGAGGCCGAGGCCAAGCGGATCTTCCGCCCCTACTTCGACAACGCGCCCGTGTACGGGCACGGCCCGTCGATGGAGGACTTCACCGAACTGACCCCGCTCACCGTCGGCACCCCCGAACAGGTCATCGAACGCACCCTGGGCTTTGCCGACAATGTCGGCGACTACCAGCGGCAGCTGTTCCTCATGGACCACGCCGGCCTCCCGCTGGACATGGTCCTCGACCAGCTCGAGATCCTCGGCAAGGAGGTCGTCCCGGTGCTGCGCAAGGAATTCGAGGCGCGCCGCGCCGCCGGAGTGCCCAGCGATCCGCCCACCCACGCGTCCCTGGTCGCCGCTGGCCCCGATGCCCCGCACCACCTGGTCGAGCCCGCCCGCGCGCGCGTGCTCGCCGAAAAGAACTGAGGACGAGCATGAGTCGCAAACTCGTAGTGCTGACCGCCGGGCTCTCCCAGCCCTCCTCCACCCGGCTGCTCGCCGACCAGCTCGCCGCCGCGGTCGCCGCGGCGGTGGGCGGGCGCGGAGAGAACCTCGAGGTCGAGGTCATCGAACTGCGGGAACTGGCAGGCGATCTCGCCACCACCATGACCACCGGCGGGCTGCCCACGCCCGCGGTGGTCGCGGCCCGGCAGCAGGTCTCCGACGCCGACGGCATCATCGCGGTGACACCGGTGTTCACGGCGAGCTACAGCGGCCTGTTCAAGATGTTCATCGACGTCCTCGACACCGATGCGCTCAATGGCATGCCGGTCCTGATCGCCGCCACCGCTGGCACCGCCCGGCATTCGCTGGTGCTCGATCACGCCATGCGTCCGCTATTCACCTACCTGCGGTCCGTGGTGGTACCGACCGGCGTCTTCGCCGCCACCGAGGACTTCGGCTCCACCGGACTGACCGAGCGCATCCACCGCGCGGCCGCCGAATTGGCCCGGCTCGTCGTCGCCGAACCCGCCGGCGTACAAGGCTTTCTGCAGAACGAGCCGGTCCGTGGCCGCAGCTCCGGCAATGGCGTCGGCGCGGTGCGCCCGTTCAGTGAGCTGCTGGCCGGGCACACCGGAGACGGGCGGTAGTCAATCGGTCGCTGGGTAGCATGAGCGCATGGCCGAGGAAATACTGCCCGCCATCCCGCTCGAATCGTGGCGGCCCACCAAGGAAACCCTGCACCGCTACGCCCAGATCATCGGCAAGGTGGCGCTGGCCAAGGGCATCAGACGCAACCACTGGTGGCACCTGACCTACCGGCTGACCGCCCGCGGCTGGACCACCGTCGCGCTCGGCACCGTCACCGAGGGCCCGGTCTTCACCTGCTCCTTCGACTTCTTCGACCACGTGCTGCGGATCTGCAACGACCGCGGCACGGAGGAGGAGGTCCCGCTCGCGGGCCAGTCGGTGGCGAGCTTCTACCGTGAGGCCACGAACGCGCTGCGCAACCTCGGCGTCGAGGTGGTCCTGGCCCACCCCACCCCCTTCGACCTGCCCGACCACGGCCGGCCCTTCGACGAGGACGAAGAACACCGCACCTACGATCCGGCCGCCGCTCAGCGTGCGTTCCATGTACACAGCCAGGTCGGGCGCATCCTGGAAGAATTCAGCGCCACCTACTCCGGCAAGATCAGTCCGGTCCAGCTGTTCTGGCACACCTTCGACCTGTCCGTGCAGCGCTTCTCCGACCGCAAGGTCCCGATGCCCGACAGCGTGGATCCGGTCACCCGCGAGGCGTATTCCAGGGAGGTGATCAGCGCCGGATTCTGGTTCGGCGACGCCAAGACCCCCGCCCCGACCTTCTACTCCTACACCGCTCCCGAGCCCGCCGGACTCAGCGATCGGCCGCTCCGACCGGCCGAGGCCCGCTGGGTGGTCTCCGGGTCCGGCCACAACGCCTACCTGCCCTATGACGACGTCCGCGCCAGCGCCGACCCCGTCGGCACCGCCCTGGATTTCTTCCAATCCCAATACGAGGCCGGATCGAGTCTCGCGGGCTGGGATGCGGTCGGTCTGGCCTGCAACAATGGCATCACCGACCCTGTGCTCACCTCGCCACGGCTAGGTTGGCCGGAATAACTCGGTGCCTCGAATCGTCTCTCCGACATAGTGTGTTGAAGAGGGAGATGCGGAGGGCTCACCATGGGGAGAGGGCCCGTGAGACTTTCGCATGTGGAGAAAAGGGGTCCAGATGCGTGAGCAACGCATACCGAATCCGACGTTGACCGCGTATCGGGAAACCACCTTCACCGCCGGGCCGAGTACCCGTGTCGGCCTGATGGGCGCGCTGGTCCTGGGCAGCGTCATCCTGGTCTGGGCAGCCGAGCGGGCCTCCCGTGAGGGCAATGACCACGGCTGGTTCGTGGCGGTGTCCTTCGCCGGGCTGTTCGTGGCCCGCGGGCTGTACCTGCGCCGGCCCATCACCCTGCCGCACCTCACCTACGCGGCGCTGACCCTGGTGGTCTCGAACTTCAGCTATCGCACCGACCACGCGGTGGTCGGCTTCGTCTTCCTGGCGGCCAGCGGCGCCATCCTGGTGCTGCCGCAGGGCAGCAAGCCGCAGCCCGAGCAGCTGCCCCGGGTGGCCGAACTGGTGCGGCGCAGCCAGGGGGATCCGCTGGCGCCCTTCGCGCTGCACTCGTCCAAGACCTACTTCTTCAACGAGAGCGGCTCCGCCGCCATCGCCTACCGGGCCCGGCTCGGCATGGCGGTGGTCTCCGGCGACCCCATCGGTGACCCCGGCCGGTTCCCCGAATTGCTCACCGAATTCTCGCTTTTCGTGGGCAGCCACGGCTGGCGCATCGCGGTGCTGGGCGCCAGCCCGGAGGTCACCGAGATATGGCAGCGGCGGGCGGTGGACCACCGTGGGCTGCACGCCATCGCCGTCGGCCGGGACGTGGTCGTCGACGTCGACCGCTTCGACATGGTCGGCCGCAAGTACCGCAACCTGCGGCAGGCGGTGAGCCGCACCAGGAACTTCGGCGTCACCACCGAGATCCTGCCCGAGGTCGCACTCACCGAACCCCAGCGCGAGACGCTGCTGTCCATCGTCGACGAGTGGGGAAGCGGGCGGCAGACCCGCGGCTTCTCCATGATCCTCGACCACCTGCTCGACGGCCGGCACCCCGGCATGCTGGTGGTGATCGCCCGCGGCGCGGACGGCCAGGTGGTGGGATTCCAGCGCTACGGCGCCTCCGGCAACGGTCAGGACCTCAGCCTGGACGTGCCGTGGCGGCGGCGCGACGCACCCAACGGCCTCGACGAGCGCATGATCGTGGACCTGGTGGAGTACGCGCGCGAACACGGGATCAAGCGAATCTCGCTGGCCTTCGCGGCGTTTCCGGAGATCTTCGCCGACAAGCACCGGTCGCGGACCATGCAGACGGTGTATTTCGCGGTGCGGCTGGGCGATCCGCTCATCCGGCTGGAATCGCTGTACCGGTTCCTGCGCAAGTTCAACGCCTTCGGCGATCAGCGCTACGTCCTGATCCGCTGGCGCGAGGTCCTGATCGCGGCGCTGGCGCTGCTCACCTTGGAGTTCGTCCCGCACCGCAAGCAGTATTAGCCGACGCTCGGACGGTTCTCACCGCAGGAAGTCGACCAGGGCCGCGGCAAAGGCGGGGTTGGCGACGGCGGCGAGGTGATCGCCGGGGACCACCACACAGGTGGCGTTGGGCAGGGCGGCGGCGAGACGTTCGGGTTCGGCCGCGAACGGATCGTTGTCGCCCGCCAGCACCAGGGTGGGAATGGTGATGCCGGACAGGGATTCGATCGGGGCCTCGCCCAATCCGGCGGCGAGCACCGCGATGGCCTCGAGGTCTGCGCCCAGCGCGTCGGCCAGGATGCGGAACATGCGAGCCCGGGGAACCGCACCGGAGCCGTCACCGGACATGGCGGTCGTGATGTCCGCGGCATTGATGACGCGCCAATCGATTCCGCCGCAGTCCACCACGCCGCTGCCGATACCGCCGATGGCCAGCCGCTCCACCCGCTTGTCGGCGCCCGCCACCAGCAGCGAGACGATCGCACCCATCGAATAGCCCGCCACCGCGACGCGATCCAGCCCGAGTTCGTCGAACAATGCGCGCATGTCGTCGGCCATGGCCTGCCACGAGTAGCGGGCCGGGTCGTGCGGCTTCTCGGAGCGGCCGTGGCCGCGCGCGTCCAGCGAGATGACGTGATGGCCCGCCCGCTGCAGCGCCGAGACCACACCCACACTCATCCAATTGGCATTGGTGTCGGCCACGATTCCGTGCTGCAACACCACCGGAACGCCCTCGCCCTCCCACACGCGGTAGTTGAGTTCCAAGCCGTCCCAGGTGGTGAATTTCGCCATGGCCGCGATGCTATCGGTGCGATTCGGTCATGCGACAGCCTTCGCGCCGATTGCTCACCGTCCTAGCCCATCCGCGCCATGATCGCGCGCGGCAGCAGCGGCATCACCAATCCCAGTACCCGCCAGGGCCATTCGGGCACGGACGCGCGCACCGCCTCCCGCTCGATGGCGGCCACCATGGAATTCACGCCCTTGTCCAGCGGCACAACCAGTTTCGCGTCCCCGGCCTTGGCGGCCATGTCGGTGGCGATGAATCCCGGCTGCACCGTGGTCACCCGGATCGGGGTCCCGCGCAGCTCGATGGCCAGACCCTCGCCCAGCGCCGTCACGCCCGCCTTGCTGGCCGCGTACGCCGCCTTCTTGCCCGGCAGCCCGCGCACCGCGCTCATGGACGAGATGAGCACCAGGTGCCCGGCCCGCTGCTCGCGGAAGATGCCCATGGCTGCCTCGGCCTGGGCCAGCGCGCTCACGAAGTTCGTGGTGGCGGTGGCGAGATTGGCGTCGGCGCGGCCGGTGCCGATGCGCGCGCCCTTGCCGATCCCGGCGTTGACGATGATCCGGTCCAGCCCGCCGAGCTCGGCGCGCAGCTCGTCGAAGACCTTCGGGACGGCCGCGTGATCGTCGACGTCCAGCGCGCGCATCGCGACAGTGATCCCCGGGTGCGCGGCCAGCAGCTCGTCGCGCAGCTGCTCGAGGTTCGAGACCCGTCGCGCGCACAGCGCCAGATCCCGTCCCCGACGCGCGAATTCGCGGGCCATGCCCGCGCCCAATCCGGAGCTGGCGCCGGTGATGAGAATCTTCCGCCTGGTCATGCGGCCACCCTAGCCGTGGGATGCGTTCGGAAGGGGTCTCGGGCAAGCCCCCGAGACCCCTTCCGAACCGTGGTCACCCGAACGAGCCCGTATCGGGCCGCGCGGGCTGTAGATGCCAGGCCCCGCAGTTCTCGGTCGAGAACCCCACATCGGTCGCCTTGATCTCCACCGTGATCGGCTTCGTCCGGGTGGAGTCGCTGGCGATGATGTAGTAGTTCGGGTCCGGGTAATCGCCCGGCTGCTGGACCTTCCACAGCCGCCGCCAGAAGCACGCGCCGGCGCCCGGATCCGGCGTCCCGTCGCCGATATACGTGCCCGGCTTGATATCCACATTGACCAAATACGTCCCGTCCACCGTGATATCGGTGGCCGGTTCGGCGGCCGCAATTCCGGTTGCGGCCATTGTCAGCGCGGAAGCGAATGCTCCCGCGGCCGCGAGCGCGCTTGCACGCACGGTGTTCCTCCCTGAGCAGCTCACTGCACCGCACGGTTCCCGGCGTGCGGTGTCGGGAGAGATCCCCGCATCTCCAGGGGAGGGTCTATCAGAAATCGCGGTCTGGTTGCGGGAAAACGGGAGGTTTCGGTGAATTCACAAACTCGAGCGATGCTCTTTCGGCTCCCGCGACGATATTCAAGCATGGGAAGTCTTCGCCCGGTCAGCACCGGATGCGCCGTCCACTGCGCTCGGCTGTGCACCGATGCGGGCCTGGCGGCCGTCCTGGCCGCCGACCGCGGCCTGCTGCACTGGCGGGCCATCAGCCGCCTCGGCGACCAGGGCCTCGCCGAACACGCCGTGCAGGAGACCCTGCTGCGGGCTTGGCGCGCCTGCGCCAGCTATGACCCTGATCGGGGCAGTGTGCGCACCTGGCTGCTCACCATCGAACGCAATGTGCTCATCGATACCGCCCGCTTCCGGGCCGCCCGCCCCGGCGACACCAGCTGGGACGAGATCGGGGCGCAGGCCGAGAACCGCTTCGCTCGCCCCGACTTCACCGAGGCGCTGGCCGACGGGCTGCTGGTCGCCGACCTGCTGGCCCAGCTGCCGCCGCCGCAGCGCGACGCGGTCGTGCAGGTGATCCTGCGTGATCGCGCCTACCAGGATGTGGCCGCCGACCTGGGCATACCGGTCGGCACCGTCAAGACCCGGGTGCACTACGCCCTGCGCTCGCTGCGCCGATTGCCGATCAGCGCGTGACCCGACGCCGGAGGAGGTAGTTTCCCTGCGGCCGTAGGTATGTCGCGGACATGTGAACCCACCGACCCCCTCCGCACGTCGAACAAGCAGCGGCCGATCCACATCGGCTCGGCCCCGAGCGAGGAGTTACCGATGACCGACACCACCCCTGCTCCCGACGGATTCCGCATGGACCGCCGGACCGCCCTGGCCACCACCGCCGTCGCCGCGACCGCGCTCACCGTGGCCGGTTGCAGCGGCACCTCCGACAAATCGGCCTCGGCCGCACCCAATCCGGCCCCCGCCAAGAAACAGGGCAACGTCCTGGCCAATACCAGCGACGTTCCGGTCGGCGGCGGCATCATCAGCGGTGACACCGTGATCACCCAGCCCGTCGCCGGCACCTTCGACGGGTTCTCGTCCACCTGTACCCACCTGGGCTGCAAGGTGAATGCCGTCGAGGGCGGCCTGATCAAGTGCCCGTGCCACGGCAGCACATTCAACCTGGACGGCACGGTCGCCGGCGGTCCCGCACCGCGCGCGCTGGACTCCAGGGCCATCCGCGTCGACGGGGATCAGATCGTCTCGGCCTGACCGCACCCGTCATCCAGCTCGACGCCGGGGAGAGTGTCGAGCCGCCCCGAGTTCGGCTCGGGGCGTATAGCGCCGCCCGCTCTCAGAACCGACCTGACCGCCCCCGCACGCCACGATGTGCGGGGGCGGGTTCCGTGTGGGCGCGTCGCCCGGGCAGGGCTGCCGAGTGCGGGATAGTGGGCGCAGTGATCTTTGCCCATTGCGGCCGGTGGTGCCCGGATGATGATTTTCGGACGTCTGACCACTGGTAACGGTTCCATCACGAAGCTTGCCATAGAGTAACTGATGTTGCCAGAGTGAACAGCTGGGTCTGGTGTTACTAGTGGGAAGGGAGGGGCGCTCCGCCCCGAGCGCCGTCCGCTTATGAAGCCAAGCATCACTAAGGCCGGAATCTGCACCGTCGTCGCCGCGGCGGCCATCACCACCGTGGCCGGGATCGTCCCGGTCGCCGCCCTGGCCGCACCCGCGCTGCCGGAGCTGCCCCAGAAGCTCGCCGGGAAGACCATCTTCCTGGACCCCGGCCATCAGGGCCCCAATCACGCTCAGGATGAGAACAAGCAGGTCAGCAATGGTCGCGGTGGCACCAAGGCGTGCGAAACCACCGGCATGACCAGCCTGCACGGCATTGCCGAGCACACCATCAACTGGAATGTCGCGCAGCTGGTGCGCACCTCGCTCGAGGGCCTGGGCGCGCACGTGGTCATGAGTCGCCCCGACGACATCGGCTGGGGTGGCTGCATCGACGATCGGGCCAAGGCCGCCAATGCCTCCGGCGCCGATATCGCGCTCAGCATCCACGCCGACAGCGGTCCCGCCGACGGGCGCGGCTTCCACCTCATCGTGCCGGCGCTGCCCGTCGCCGACGCCAAGGTCAACGAGGTGCAGTCCGGCGAGGGGCTGACCGCCAGCAAGGCCATGCGAGATGCCTATCTGCAGAGCGGGTATCAGGCCGCCACCTACAACGGGGCGGTCGACGGACTTCAGACCCGCTCCGACATCGCCGGGCCCGCGCTGACCACGGTGCCGGAAGTGTTCCTCGAAATGGGCAATGGCGCCAATGCCGAGGACGCGCAGCAGCTGGAAACCCCCGAGGGGCAGCTCAAGCACGCCGTCACCATCACCACCGGGATCGCGTCCTACCTGCTCGGCGTGCCGGTGCCCGCCGACACCGGGCAGGCGTCCGAGCCGGGAACGCAACCGGGACAGCAGGTTCCGGCGCAGCCCGCCCATACGCCCCAGGCTGCCCCGGCGCAGCCTTCGCAGGCCCCCGCCTCCGCGCAGACGCCGCAAGCCGCAGTCCCGCAGGTCCCGCGGACGGTGGTTCCGGCGCAGGCGCCCCGGACCACCGTTCCGGCTGCTCCGGCGCAACCGGGGCAGGCTCAGCCGGGACAGACACAACCGGGACAGGCTCAACCGGGACAGGCTCAGCCAGGACAGACACAACCGGGACAGGCTCAGCCGGGGCAGACCCAGCCGCCCGCGCCGACGGCTCCCGCTCCGGCGCAACGCAATCCGGCTCCGGCGCAGCAGCCGGGCAACGCGGTGCCCGGCTTCGAGGTCGGCCCGCAGTTCTTCCAGCAGCTCGCCGAACAGCTCCTGAACTCCTGGGGACAGTCGCAGACGCCGGGGCAGCCGGGTACCCAGCCACAGACCGCACCCCAGGCGGGAACGCAGCCGCAGGCGGTACAGCCCGCGCAGACCAACCCCGCCGCCCAGCCGATCGCGGATCAGCGTGCGCCGCAATGGCAATCGCCGGGCACCCCGGGCGGTCAGGGGACTCCGGCCACGCCGGATCGCCTGGGCACGCAGTCGATTCTGGGCCCGCAGGCCCCTGCGACCGACCAGAACTCCAAGTCCAACGGTCTGAACGTGAACTCCGTGAGCACGCTGATGCAGATGGCCGTGAAGTTCCTCGGCCCGCTGGCCAATATGCTCACGGGCGACTCCGGTCTCGCTTCCGGCCTGGTCAACCTGGCCTACACCGTGGTGTCGGTGCTGGGCAGCACGCTGCTGAGCGCGGCCACCAAGTAGCGCGGCCACCATGTAGTTCGAACCGCCCCACCGCGGGTCGCCCCGCTCCGAATCCTCCGGAGCGGGGCGACCTTCGTCTACCTCGGCCCCATCCGAACCGTTCGGCATCTGCTGTCCCGTTTCGGGCGAAATGCCGACATGAGGCAAACATTCCGCGATCCGAACGCGCGCGGGCTGATTCGCCGTCACCCGCCTGGAACGGGAATCGCGGTGACCCATCCGGCCGGATACCCCGCCGCCCTGGTGGCCGATTTGCGCACCGCCCTCGACGGTGTCGCCTGACCCGGGCCACCCTGGTGGCCGAGCCGATCGCCGCCGCGTCCTGGCCCCCCGCTGAACGCGGGCCGCTCACACCGGGTTGGCTCTGGTCTACGACCTCGGCGGGTCCGGGCCGGATGTCACGCTGCTGCGGGTGGGCATGGGTGCGCCGAGCCGGTGGTGGCCTCCGATCCGGAGCGCACCATCGCCGATGGCGCTGCGATCGCGGCCCGGCAGGCGCTGATCGCCCAGGGTTCGGGGAGCCGCCGGCATCATTCGCTGACCGGTCTGTTCCGGCGTGTCACCAGGGTGGTAGCGCTCTGAAGTGATCATTTGTCCTGCTACTCGCCGGTTCGCCGCGGCACCGCGTGCTAATCGCCGCTAACTCGTGCAAGCATCTTGCGAACGGGCTGTTGACGCCTCTCCTGTTTGGTGTAACTATGGGGTACACATAACGCGACTGACTGGAGAGGTGACGACGATGTCTCCGACCACGACCCCCGTTGACGACCCCGTGGTTGCCGAAGCTCAGGAGTACGCCAACAAGCTGCTGCTGCTCTCGGAAGGGTCGGTGAACAAGCACTTCGACCCCTACGAGGACATCGACTGGGACAACCCCGACTTCGACGCCAACGCCCGCCCCGAGCGCTGGATCCTGCCGGAGTCCGCGGACCCCCTCGGCCGCCACGACTGGTACCAGTCGCTCCCGGTGGAGCAGCAGATCGAGGTCGGCAAGTACCGGCAGGCCAATATCGCCAAGGTCGGCCTGCAGTTCGAGTCCATCCTGATCAGCGGCATGGTGAACCACACCTTCTCGCTGCCCAACGGTGATGCGGAGTTCCGCTACTGCACCCACGAGATGGCCGAGGAACTCAACCACACCCTGATGTTCCAGGAGATGGTGAACCGCATCGGCACGGACGTCCCGGGCATGGGCCCGCTCGTCCGGCAGCTGCGCCTGTTCGGCGTGCCGGTCGCGATCGCGTTCCCCAACCTCTTCTTCATGGCCGTGCTCGCCGGCGAGGAGCCGATCGACCACATCCAGAAGCAGATCCTGCGCTCGGGCGAGGAGGTGCACCCGATCATGCGCGGCGTCATGAGCATTCACGTCGCCGAGGAGGCGCGTCACATCTCCTTCGCGCACGAGTTCCTCAAGCACCATGTGCCGGAGCAGAACGCGGTCAACCGTTTCATCCTCTCGATCGCCATGCCGATCGTCATGTTCATCCTGGGCCGCTCCATCGCGACCCCGCCGAAGAAGTTCTTCCAGGAGTTCGACATTCCGGAGCAGGTGCGCAAGGAACTGTTCTACGGTTCCGAGGAGGCCAAGCAGGTCTTCAGCGACTACTTCATCGACGTGCGCGCGCTGGCTCACGAGATCGGCCTGATGAACCCGATCTCCAAGCGGGTCTGGAAGCTGCTCGGCGTCGACGGCCCCGCCTCCCGCTACCGCTCGGAGCCGATCCGCTCCGGCAAGGCCGCGTAGGGCAGGGGACGTACAGTGCCGTACGTTGTCACCCAATCCTGTTGCAGCGACGCGTCCTGCGTCTACGCCTGCCCGGTCAACTGCATCCATCCGACCCCGGATGAGCCGGACTTCCTGACCGCGGAAATGCTCTACGTCGACCCGCAGGCCTGCGTGGACTGCGGGGCGTGCGCCACCGCGTGTCCGGTGGACGCCATCACGTCGTCGAAGAAGCTGACTTCCGAGCAGCTGCCGTTCATCGAGATCAATGCCGACTTCTACCGGCAGGAGCGGCCGCGGCCGCTGCTGGCGCAGCCGATTCCGGCCGCGGAGGTCAAGCCCGGGCGGGAGCCACTGCGGGTGGCGGTCATCGGCTCCGGGCCCTCGGCCATGTACGCGGCCGACGAACTGCTCACGCAGCCCGGCGTTTCCGTGACAGTGTTCGACAAGGTGACCACGCCCTACGGCCTGGCCCGCTTCGGTGTTGCGCCCGATCACACCAAGACCCGCAAGGTCGGGGACCTCTTCGACGTGATCTCGGCGCAGCCGGGCTTCGGGTCCTATCTGAATGTGAATGTGGGACAGCATGTCTCGCACGAGGAACTGCTGGCGCACCACCACGCGGTGATCTACGCGGTCGGCGCGTCCTCGGACCGTAAGCTCGGGATTCCGGGGGAGGGGCTGCCGGGCAGCACCTCCGCCACCGACTTCGTGGCCTGGTACAACGGGCACCCGGATCAGGCGGGCCGGTTTTTCGACCTGTCGCACCGGCGCGCGGTGATCGTGGGCAACGGTAATGTGGCGCTGGACGTCGCGCGGATTCTCACCGCTGATCCGGAGCTGCTGGTCGGCACCGATGTCTCGCAGCGGGCGTTGAATGCCCTGCGGCGCAGCAATATCGAGGAGGTCGTGATCCTCGGGCGGCGCGGTCCGGCCGAATCCGCCTTCACTGTGCCGGAATTCGTTGGCCTGCTGGGCGCGGACGTCGACATCGTGGTCGAGGGCGAGATTCCCGAGATCGTCGAGGGCATGTCGCAGAAGGTCGAGCACAAGCTGAAGCTGTTGCGCGGCTTGGCCGATCGGCCGGTCGGCGGGCGCAAGCGCATCGTGTTCCGGTACCTGTCGGCGCCCACCGCCATCGCGGGCATGGACCGGGTGACCGGGGTCGAGGTGGTGCGCAACGAGCTCGTCGCCGGTGATGACGGTGCGGTGCACGCGGTGGCGACCGGCGATGTCGGGGCCCTCGAGGCCGGGCTGGTGCTCACCTCGGTGGGCTACCGGGGCGTGGCGCTGCCGGGCGTGCCGTTCGACGAGCGGGCCGGGGTCATCCCGAATCTGGACGGCCGGGTGCTCGAGGAGTCCGGCGGCTCCGTGGTGCCCGGCGCGTATGTCACCGGCTGGATCAAGCGCGGTCCGACCGGATTCATCGGCACCAACAAGTCGTGTGCGCAGCAGACGGTGCGTCAGCTGGTGGACGACTTCAATGCCGGCCGCCTGGCCCGACCCGCTTGTAGCGCAGGCGATTTCGATCGACTGGTCGGTGAGCGTCAGCCGCACGCCGTCCGTGGCGGCGCGGTCAACCGCCCCCGCCGCAAGCTTTCCCTGATGGTGCGCCGCTGACCCACCCCTGTCAGCGCCGCCCATGAAGGCCGCCGCCCGCCAACCCCCGACGCGTCCGGCGGCCTTCGCCGCTTCGCCCCCTTCTGCAGCCGATCTTCCTCTATCTCGGACGGCTTCTCGTGTCGTAGATGATGACTTTTTGTGCTGGGCAACGTATCCGGTCGTGCTTCGGTTGCGAATCTTCGGGGGCCGTCCGGATGCACTGTACCGATGGTGTTGTGCGAGTTGTAATGCCGTGTTTGCTCGCGGCGACATCTGCGGGAGTAGAGAAGATTTCATCGCGAATCACGGAAGATGAAGCGGCTCATATGGGGTAATCCGGGGCAGCTACCGACCAGTGATCGGTAATTCACACCCCTGTTATGACGTCGCGGTTTTATTTTTCGGACACTCCTCGCCTACCGGTTGGTATGAATCATCTGTTCGCTGAATTGTAGCCATTGGGAAAGACTGTTCGGTTGCTTTTATTGTGCGGTCGGATTCGATCTTGCTTGTAATATTGCCTGACCAGTAGATTCGCCATCTTCGCTACTGGACGCGAAATCTTTTCTCCCGATTCGAGATTCGAGTACCGCAAACGCCAGCTAACCTGAACGCGCTGTTTGGAAAACGACCGCGACCACATGGTTGGTATGCCCGTGGGCCGTGGTCTCGGTGCGTTGACGGGATGGCAATGACAGTTGGCTTTGGCATGAGCATCGGCACAGTGAACTCCGTCTGGGCGGCCACGGCCGGTGATCGGCACCGGCCCGCGGTGCGCGTTCGCCGGACCGCCGTCACCTTCGACAGCGCCGGCGGACCGCAGATCGGGGGCATTCCCCGGTTCGCCCCGGTGGTCACCGACTTCGCCGATCTCACGACCGAGCCGGACCCGATGGTCATCGGCGGTCGTATCTGGTCCCCGGCAGACCTGGTGGCGGCCGTGGTGAACGGGCTCATCGAGACCAACGCCCCCGAGGCCCCCGCCGTAACCACCTATCCCGCTTGCTATTCGGACAAACACGTCACGCGATTGCGGCGGGCGCTGGACTGGTCCGGCGCCGCCGACGTCACGCTCATGCCCGAGCCGGTGGCGGCCGTGGAATGGCTCGACGAGGAATACGGCATCTCCGAATCCGGGCTCACCCTGGTCTACGACCTCGGCGGGAACGCCCTGGACATAGCGGTCGTACGCACCGAGTCCGATCGCGATGAACGCGGCATCCTCGGGCGGGCCGAACGCTCGAAGGACTACGGCGGACGCCCGCTGGGCGCCCTGCTGGCCCGCTACGCACGCAGCATCGCGCCCGGCTCGACGCAGCCCGTCTCGGCCGTGGTGCCTGCCGCCGACACGAATCGCCTGCGCAGCTGGCACATTCGCAATTCGCTGCGGTTGGTGCGCTCGGTCGTGCACGGAGCCGGGCTGCACATGGAGGAGATCGACCGGGTCCTGCTGATCGGCGGCGCGGCCCGCCCCGCCGAGGTGTCCCGCGTGCTGTCGGATCTGGGCCGCCCGGTCGTCATGTCGCCCGATCCGGCCAACACTGCGGCGGTGGGTGCGTCCATCGCGGCCTTTCACAGCGTGGACACCGGCTCCGCCATCGCCCGATACGCCCCCCGTGCCGCCGTAATCTCCGGGGCCGCAGTGGCTTCCGCGCTCGCGATGTCCGCCGCCACCGTGCTCGGCGGGCCCGTCGCCGGACCGCCCGGACTTCAGGCTGCGCCCGAACCCACCGAACCGTCCTCCGGTACCGCGGCCCTCGGCACCCACGATGTCGTCGTCCTCGACGATGTCGCCGCGCTGCCCGGCACCGGCTCCCACGCCATCGCCACCGTGGCAGCCGTCCGCGGATACTCCCCGCTGGCCCCGACCGTCACCCCCACCTGGGTCAACGGCCACCCCGTCGACTCCACCGGCGGCGGCACCCACTGCGAAACCCGCACTATCACAGGCACGGTCGGCACCTACGGCAACCCGGCGCAGTTCACCAACCCCCTCCCGTTCCCGAACCCCGCCCCCGTCGGCTGGACCGTCGGCGCCTTCTCCGGCCAGGTCCCCAAGGTCGGTGCCCCCGGCACCCTCGAAGGCGGAACGCTCTCCGGCGCAACGCAACCCGGCACGGGGCAGCCCGGCAGCGTTCAGCCTGGTACCGGTCAATTCGGCGCGGGCCAGCCTGGCAGTGGCCAGCCCGGCTCGGGTCAACCGGGCACCGGTCAACCTGGCAGCGACCAGCCCGGCGCAGGCCATCCCGGCAGCACAACTCCCGGAAGTACTTCGGGCGGAACCCAACCCGGCACCCCGGGGGGAACACCGGGCGACGGAACCGCGGGCGGTTCGAACCCCGGCGGTTCCACGCCGGGCACTTCGACCGGCGGAACCAACACCGGCGGCAATCCCGGTACCTCGACCCCCGACAGTGGCACCCCCGCAGGCGGTGGCGGCAGCACTCCCGGCGGCGCAACCGGCGACCCGGCAGGAGCGAACACGGGCGGCTCTCCGGGTGGGTTCAATCCCGGTGGCTCGAACCACGGTGGCTCGGCACCTGGCGGAACCGGTGCGGGCGCAACCCTTCCCGGCGGCTCGGCCCCCGGTGGCGGTTCCCCGGGCGGCTCGACTGGCGGCGGCACCCGTACCGGCGGCAACGCGTACGGCGGCGGCTCCACCAAGGGCGGCGGCGCGGGCAGGCCCGGCGGCTCCTCACCCGACGGCAGCCATGGCGGCATGGGCGGTGGAATGGGTGGCGGCGGCAAGGGCGGAGGTGGCGGCGGTGGCCACCACTGATCCCCTGCGGCACTGTGCATCCCGTCGGCCGGGGTCATCATCCGGCTGCAGCATCGATCCGGCGGGGTCCTGGCGGCGCTGAACTTCGGTGGGCGCCTGCATCATTCGGATGCCGGACCCATGGTGCGTTCGATTCGATGTGGGCGAGGGCTTTTCGGTAAATCCCCGTCGGGTGTGTTGTCCCGCACGCCGGTGGGGGTTGCGGGGGAGATCGGGCGGTTGCGTCCCGCCGTCGGCCTGCTCCCCGCGGTGACGTAGGTGGCCGGCGGGACTGACCAACCCGCCCCACCTCGTCCCCGGGGGCTCTGGCGAGCGGCAGCTCGCCCTCGTGGACCGGCGATGAGGAAGCAGCGGACCTGCAATGTCCCCGTCCCCATCGTCGAAAGTGACCGGCCCACCCAGCGCTTCGGTGCCCGCGCGGTGGTGGGCCAGTCGCGGGTCAGCGGGCGGTGAAGCCGCCGTCGATGGCGAGGGCCGCGCCCGTGATGAAGCTGGCCTCGTCACTGAGCAGGTAGGCGCAGAAGGCGGCGATTTCCCCGGGGCGGGCGATGCGGCCGAGGGGGTGCAGGGCGGCGATGGCGGCCTCGCCCTCCGGGGTGGCGCCCATGGAGGCGCGGAAGGCGGGGGTGTCGACCGCGCCGGAGACCAGTGCGTTGACGCGGATGGACCGCTCGGCCGCTTCCATGGCGACGGCTCGGGTCAGGCCCACCACACCGTGTTTGGCGGCGACATAGGGCGCGACCTGGGCCATGCCGACGACGCCGAGGTTGGAGGCATTGTTGAGGATCGCGCCGCCACCGCCGGCCGCCAGCGCCGGAACCTGGTGGCGCAGGCCGTAATAGACGGCCGTCAGGTTGAGTTCCAGATCCGCCCGCCACCCGGTCTCGTCGATGTCCTGCACCGGACCGAAGGCATTGACCGCGCCCGCATTGTTGAAAGCCGCGTCCAGGCGGCCGAATTCGGTGATCGCGGCCCCCGTCAGCCGTTCCACGTCGGCTTCGACGGTGACGTCGGTGGGCACGAACAGCGCGCGTCCGCCCGCAGCGCGGATCTCCTCCGTCATCCGGTCACCGGCGTCCTTGCCGCGTGCCCCGAGCACCACGGCCCCGCCTTCGGCGGCGATTCGCCGCGCGACGGCCGCACCGACCCCCGAGGTGGCGCCGGTGATCAGAACGACCTTGGATTCGAATCGTGCATCCGTCATGACTGCATTCCCCTTGCGGTAGAGCGGGTTTCGTTGACACGTCATAGTCAACGCTGCAAGGAAAGTGGCCGCTGGCGGAAAACGGCCGTCACACTTGATGTGTCATCCAGCCGGAATCAGGCGGGCGCGAGCAGATTCGGTAGCTCGTCGAGTCCGTCGACGACCGTCGCCCGCGCGGCGTCGGGCTGCTCGGCGGTCAGGTAACCCCAGGGCCCGCGCCGGATGAGCACCGGCATCATGCCCGCCGCCAGGACCGGCAGCACGTCATTGTCGACCCGATCTCCGACGTAGCAGATCTCGCCGGGCATGACCCCCGCCACCTCCGCGACCCGCGCGAAGAACTCGGGATCCGGCTTCTCCAGCGCCCATTCGGCCGAGGTGTACACCGCGTCCACCGGCAGCTCCATCCGCTCCAGTGCCGATTTCGCCTGCGGCGGTTGGTTTCCCGCGATGATCACGGTGATTCCGCGCGCCCGCAGCTCGCCGAGCGCCCGCCGCACATCGGGGTACAGGTCGTCGGCGTCGAAGTTGTTCCGCAGGCTCTCCGGTTCCTCGGCGGCCCACTCGATCTGCTCGGCCTCGATATCGATGCCCGGCCGCACCAGCTCGAAGGCGTCGGTGAGCGGTCGCCCGGTGGCCGCCATGCCGCCGATGACGCCCAGGAACGCGAAGCGCGGCACGCCGAGCCGATCGGCCCAGCGGCACCAGATGCGCGTCTCGTCGATCAGCGTCTCGCCCACATCGAATACCGCAGCCTTGATCATTCGCCCAGCGTATCGGGCGGTCGCTCAGCGCTGTGCATTGAGGAAGCCGATGACGGTCGCGCCCCACCAGCACAGCTGTGACACCAGTCCGGTGGCCGTGCCCCAGGCCAGCAGCCGTGGCGTGAGCGGGCTCTCGCCGCGGGCCTGCAGGCGGCGGTTGAGCGCGCACGCCTGAATCCCGTTGAGCGTCAGCACGAGTACCAGCGCCATTTTGGTGCGGGTCATGGTGGAGGCGAGATTCGGTTCGAGGACGCAGCCGCTGGCCACCAGTCCGGCCAGGCCCAGCCAGATCGGCACGTGCAGGCGGCCGACCGCCCGCAGGGTCTCGGCCAGGCCGAGACGTCCTGCGGCCCACCGCAAGACGAAGGAATCGGCCATGAGCACGCCGCCGAAGCCCACCACCAATGAGGCCAGGTGGATGAACAGCCCGCCGGTGTGCACGGCCGGGCTGGCGGTGACGTGGGCGGCGATCCAGACGGCGGCCGCGAGGGCGCCGGTGGCCAGCAGCGCGGCGGCGGACACGATTCGCCACGAATCGTGCGGGAGTGCCGCGGTCCCGGTGCGGTACCGCGCGTCACTGGTCTGGAGCATTGCCGAGCCTTCTAGTTAGTAAGGGAAGCCTAAACTACTAAGAAGGTGGGCCCGGTGGCAAGTCGGCAACCGGCCCGTGGCCGCCCGAGTCGAGGCACACTGGTGTGAGTTGTCGTGCGCGGGAGGGGAGAACCTGATGGACGCCAGGATTCGCGGGACCGTCATGCCGGTGCTCGAGGTTGCGCTGGATCCGGGCGACCGGCTCATCGCCGAGGCGGGCCAGCTCTCCTGGATGACCGATTCCATCCGCCTCAGCACCTCCACCCGCGGCGCCGCGGGCGGCGTCTTCGGCGCGGTCCGCCGCGCTATGGCGGGCGCCGGCCTCTTCATGACCGAGTACACCGCGCACCGCGATCCTGGCCGCGTCTCCTTCGCCGCCAAACTCCCCGGCCAGATCCTGCCGGTGCAGATCGGCAAGGGCCGCGAATACCTGGTGCACCGCCACGGATTCCTCTGCGCCGCAGGCGATGTCCGTGTGGCATTGAGTTTCCAGCGCCGCCTCGGCGCGGGCATCTTCGGCGGCACGGGCTTCACCCTGCAGCGGCTCAGCGGTGACGGCTACGCCTGGGTGGAACTCTCCGGAGAGGTGGTCCAATACGACCTGGCCCGAGGCGAAACCCTCCGGGTCCACCCCGGCCATGTCGGATTGTTCGACGCCTCGGTGAATTTCGACATCACCATGGTCAAAGGCATTCGCAATGTTCTCTTCGGCGGTGACGGGCTGTTCCTCGCCGCGCTCACCGGCCCCGGCCGAGTTTGGCTGCAGTCTCTGACCATCGCCAACCTCGCCCACTCGCTGATTCCCTACCTGCCGATCGCCGACCCCGCCGCCCAGTCGCGCTGACCAGGGCTTCCGGTCATCCGGGCGTAGCACCGGGTGACATGGATGCCGAAACCGTGGACCGCGGCTGGGCCGCCTGCAGCAGCAGGCGCAACAGACGGCACAGCTGATCGAAACGCTGGCGGGCAAGCTGCAGGCCGCTGCGGCGGCCGGGGACCAGAACGCCCGGGAGTGGCTGCTGGACCTCGAGGAAGCCACCCTCTCCGTCCGTCAGGAGGAGAACGAGACCGCGCAGCTGCTGCAGTCGGTGCACCAGCTCGTGGACAATCACGTCAGCCAGGCCGCACAGGCCGGATATCCGCAGCAGCAGCCCGGATACCCGCCGCCCGGCTACCCCGAACCGCAGTACCAGCAGCCGCAGTACCAGCAACCGGCCTATCCGGCCGCACAAGCGGCCTACCCCCAGGGTTACGCCGCACCGCAGAGCGGTGGCATGCTGCATCGCTTCCTGGGCAGTTCCTTCGGCAGCGCCATGGCCATGGGCGCCGGTTTCGGTCTCGGCGACGACCTCATCAACGACATCTTCCGCTGACCGGTGGGCCGGCCGGTTCGGTCAGGCCGAGAGTTCGAGGGGGAGGGCGGCGGTGGCGTACCGGTCCAGGGCCACTTCGGCCAGGAGCGGATGCGCGCCAAGGGTTTCGGCGTGCGGCAGTTGCGGCAGGGCGTCGTGCAGCCGGTCGGTGAGCAGGCCCGGGGCCAGGAACCAGGGCGCGACCAGGATTCGGTCCGCGCCGCGGGCCCGGAGCCGGGCGAACGCCTTCTGCACCGTGGGTTCGGTGGTGGCGAAGCAGATTTCGGTGTCCCAGCCGGTCATCGCGGTCAGCAGCCGTGCCACGTCGCCGGTGCGGGTATTGGCGGCCGCGGATGAGGAGCCCACGGCGGCAACGGCAACGCCCCAGCGTGGACCGGCGGGCCGGTTCACGCCGTGGGCGACGTCGGTCAAGGTCACGGGCGAGGTGTCCGCGGTCATGGCCTCGACGATGCGATCCCGCAGGGCGATGATCAGATGCGGATCGGGGCCGAGCACCTCGGCCTGGGTCAGTCGTAGCCGGGGATGCCGGGCGCGAGCGGCCTCCAGCATTCCGGGCAGGTCCACCCGGGCATGAAAGGCGCTGCCCAGCAGCAGTGGAACCACAACCGCATGCGAATGCCCGTCGGCCGCAACCGCATCCACGACCTGATCCACCGAGGGCGTGCTCAGATCCAGAAATGCCAGGCGCACATCGAGATCCGGCCGCTGGGCCGCGATCCGCGCGACCACGGCCCGCATGGTCGCGGCCGAGCGTGGATCCCGGCTGCCGTGCGCCACGGCGATGAGCGCGGGCGCGTCCTCGATCCGGAAGGGGCGGGCCGGGCCGCCGCGCACCGTGGACAGCGCCCCGGGCGCGCGGTCGGCGGACGCTCCGCCCGGCGGGACGGCCGGAACTGCACCGCTGCCGGGCGGATTCATCTCAGGCCCCGACCTCGACCGCGGTCAGCGCGTCGCCGACCAGGCCCGCGGCCAGGGTGTTGCCGCCCGCGGGGTCGATGAGCAGGAACGAGCCGGTGTGGCGGTTGACGCTGTAGTCGTCGGCCACGATCGGGTCGGCCACGCGCACCGAGATGCGGCCGATGTCATTGAGCGACAGCGACTCCGGATCCGGATCGGCGGCCAGATGCTGCTCGTCGAAACGCTCCAGCAGCGCGCCGACAATGGCCTGCGTGGTGCGGGTGCCGTGCTTGAGCAGCAGGCGCGCGCCCGGGCGCAGCGGCTTGTCGCCGAGCCAGCACACGGTGGCGTCGAAGGCCTCGATCGGTTCGGGGGCGCCAGTGGCGGCGGCGATCACGTCACCGCGCGAGACGTCCACGTCGTCGGCCAGGATCAGGGTGATGCTGCGGCCGGGCTCGGCCGAATTCAGTTCACCGTTCGGGGTATCGATGCGCTCGACGGTGGTGCGGGTGCCGGACGGCAGCACCACGACCTCGTCGCCCTTGGACACCACGCCCGCCGCGACCTGACCCGCGTAGCCGCGGTAGTCCGGGTACTCGGCGGTGCGCGGCCGGATCACGTACTGCACCGGGAAACGCAGGCCCACCTGGTGGCGGCCGTGCACGTCCGCGTCCACCGGCACCGACTCCAGGTGCTCGATGAGCGAGGGCCCGTCGTAGTACGGGGTGTTCTCCGAACGCGAGGCGACATTGTCACCGTGCAGCGCGGAGACCGGGATCTCCTGCACATCGTCGGCCGACCAGCCGAGTTTGGCGGTCAGCTCGGCGAATTCGGAGGTGATCTTGTCGAAGACGCCGGCCGGATCGTCCACCAGGTCGATCTTGTTGACGGCCAGCACCAGCTTCGGCACCCCCAGCAGCGCCATGACCGCGGCATGCCGGCGGGTCTGCTCGATGACACCCTTGCGGGCGTCGACGAGCAGGATCACCAGCTGCGCCGTGGACGCGCCGGACACCGTGTTGCGGGTGTACTGCACGTGCCCCGGGGTGTCGGCGAGCACGAAAGACCGCTTGGGCGTGGCGAAGTAGCGGTACGCCACGTCGATGGTGATGCCCTGCTCGCGCTCGGCGCGCAGGCCGTCCACCAGCAGCGACAGGTCCGGCGTGGACAGACCCTTGTCGACCGAGGCGCGGGTCACCGCGTCGATCTGGTCCGCCAGCACGGACTTGGTGTCGTACAGCAGCCGTCCGACCAGGGTGGACTTGCCGTCGTCGACCGATCCGGCGGTGGCCAGTCTCAATAGGTCGGACATCAGAAGTAACCCTCTCGCTTGCGGTCTTCCATGGCGGCTTCGGAGACGCGGTCGTCGCCACGGGTCGCGCCACGCTCGGTGAGCCGGGACGCGGCGACCTCGGCCAGAATCGCGTCATTGTCGGCGGCGTCGGAAATGATTGCGCCGGTGGTGGATCCGTCGCCGACGGTGCGGTAGCGCACCGACTTGATCAGCAGCTCCTCGTTGTCGGCCGGGCCGCCCCACACGCCGGGGGTCATCCACATGCCGTCGCGCTGGTACACGGGGCGCTCGTGGGCGTAGTAGATGCTGGCCAGCTCCACGTCCTCGCGGGCGATGTAGCGCCAGATGTCCAGCTCGGTCCAGTTCGAGATCGGGAACACGCGCACGTGCTCGCCCGGAGCGTGCCGGCCGTTGTACAGGTTCCACAGCTCGGGCCGCTGCCGCTTCGGGTCCCAGCGGCCGAAGGCATCGCGCAGCGAGAAGATGCGCTCCTTGGCGCGGGACCGCTCCTCGTCGCGCCGGCCGCCGCCGAAGACCGCGTCGAAGCGGTTCTCGTTGATGGCGTCCAGCAGCGGCACGGTCTGCAGCGGATTGCGGATCCCGTCCGGGCGCTCCTGCAGGCGGCCGTCGGCGAGGTACTCCTCCACCGACGCGACATGCAGTCGCAGCCCGTACTTCTCGACCACCTTGTCGCGGAAGTCGAGGACCTCGGGCAGGTTGTGCCCGGTGTCCACGTGCAGCAGCGCGAACGGCAGCGGCGCGGGCCAGAAGGCCTTGATCGCCAGGTGCAGCAGCACCGTGGAGTCCTTACCGCCCGAGAAGAGAATGACGGGGCGTTCGAACTCGCCCGCTACCTCACGGAAGATATGGATGGACTCGGACTCCAGGGCGGCCAGAGTGTCGAATTCTGCCCCGAGCGGAGCGAGAAGATCAGATGCAGCGATGGAAGTCATGATGCGTGCAACCCGCATTCGGTCTTGGCGAGCCCGGCCCAGCGGCCGGATCGCGGATCGGATCCAGGTTCCGGCTTCCGCGTGCACGGAGCGCAACCGATGGACGGATATCCCTCTTCGACAAGGGGATTCACGAGGATGCCGTTCGCCTCGATGTAGGCGGCCATCTCCTCGTCGGACCAGGCGGCGATCGGGTTGATCTTCACCAGGCCGAAGCCCTCGTCGAAGGAAATCAAGGGCGCATTGGCGCGGGTGGGCGCCTCCACCCGGCGGATGCCGGTGACCCAGGCGTTGTACCCGGTCAGCGACTTCTTCAGCGGCACCACCTTGCGCAGGCGGCAGCATTCGGCGGCGTCCCGCGCGAACAGATCCTTGCCGAGCAGCTGATCCTGTTCGGCCACACTGTGTTCCGGCTGCACATTGACGATGTTCACGCCGTACACCAGCTCGACCGCGTCACGGGTGCCGATGGTCTCGGCGAAGTGGTAGCCGGTGTCGAGGAACAGCACGTCCACGCCCGGGCGCACCTGCGCGGCCAGCTGAACCAGCACCGCGTCCTGCATGTTCGACGCGACAATGTAATTCGCGCCGAAGGTGTCCTCGGTCCACTGCAGCAGTTCCTGCGCGGTCGCGTTCGGGCCGAGTTCGGCATTGCCCTTCTCGACCAGGGCGCGCAGCTCGGATTCCGCGAGTTTCGTTGTGGTCATTGACGTTTCTCCCAACTACCGCAGGTCTGCTTCATCGGCCCGGACCGCCCACTGCGCGAAACGCTCACCCTCATCACGGTTCTTGATGAAGTTGCGCACCACGCGCTCGATGTAGTCGCCCAGCTCTTCGCTGGTCACCTTGTGCTGCCGGAGCTTTCGGCCGAAGCCGGAGTCGAGCCCAAGGGAGCCGCCCAGATGAACCTGGAAACCCTCCACTTGATTCCCGTCGCCGTCGTCGACCAGCTGGCCCTTGAAACCGATGTCGGCGATCTGGGACCGGCCGCAGGAGTTGGGGCAGCCGTTGATGTTTACCGTGATCGGCACGTCCAGGTCGGCATTGATATCCGCGAGCCGGGTCTCCAGCTCGGGCGCCAGCACCTGCGACCGCTTGCGGGTCTCGGTGAACGACAGCTTGCAGAACTCGATACCACTGCACGCCAGCAGGTTCCGCCGCCAGTGCGACGGACGGCCGTGCAGCCCCAGCGGTTCCAGCTCCTCGATCAGCTGCTCGACCTTGTCGTCGGGGACGTCGAGCACGATGAGCTTCTGATACGGGGTGAAACGGATCCGGTCGGAGCCCGCGCGCTCGATCGCGTCGGCCGCTCGGCTCAGGATGGTGCCCGAGACACGACCGGCGATGGGGGAGAAGCCGATCGCGTTCAGTCCGTTGCGCAGTTTCTGCACCCCGATATGGTCGATGGGCCGCTTCGGCTGCTCCGGAGCCGGGCCGTCGATGAGCTTCCGCTTCAGGAACTCGGTTTCGAGCACTTCGCGGAATTTCTCGATGCCCCAGTCCTTCACGAGGAACTTGAGGCGGGCCTTGGTGCGCAGGCGGCGGTAGCCATAGTCGCGGAACAGCGACACGACCGCCTCCCATACGTCGGGCACCTCGTTCAGCGGCACCCACACACCCACGCGCTGGGCCAGCATCGGGTTGGTCGACAGGCCGCCGCCGACCCACAGGTCCAGGCCCGGGCCGTGCTCGGGGTGCACGACGCCGACGAAGGCGACGTCGTTGATCTCGTGCACCACGTCCTGCTGACCGGAGATGGCGGTCTTGAACTTGCGCGGCAGGTTGGAGTATTCCTTCTTGCCGATGTAGCGCTTGACGATCTCGTCGATGGCCCAGGTGGGATCGATGATCTCGGTGAGGGATTCACCCGCCAGCGGCGAGCCCAGCACCACACGCGGGCAGTCACCGCACGCCTCGGTGGTCTGCAGGCCGACCGCTTCGAGCCGCCGCCAGATCTCCGGCACGTTCTCGATCTCGATCCAGTGGTACTGGACGTTCTCGCGGTCGGACAGGTCCGCGGTGTCGCGCGCGAACTCGGTGGAGATCTGCGCGAGGGTGCGCAGCTGCTTCAGGTTCAGCGCACCGGCGTCGCAGCGCACCCGCATCATGAAGTAGCGGGCCTCGAGGATGTCGATGTTCTCGTCACCGGTCCAGGTGCCGTCGTAGCCCTGCTCACGCTGGGTGTACAGACCCCACCAGCGCATGCGGCCGCGCAGATCGCTCTTGTCGATCGAGTCGAATCCGCCTTTGGCGTAGATGTTCTCGATGCGCGCCCGCACGTTGAGCGGGTTGTCGTCCTTCTTGCTCTGCTCGTTGGCATTGAGCGGCTCGCGGTACCCGAGTGCCCACTGTCCCTCGGACTTGCGCTTCACCGGTCGCGCGGTGCGCTCCCGCGGCGCGACGGGTGCTTCCGACCGCGGGCGATCCGGACGCACGCGGCGCTCCGCGGCGGGCTTTTCGGGCCGGGCGGATCGAGCGTTATCGGAACTGGTGGCGTCGGTGCTCGACGTCATGGGGTCGCTCCTGAAGGGTCTTGCGGGCAGGCGGGAGGGGCTTGCTCACGCCTCCGATATCAGAGAACCGGCTCCTACGGCGTCAGGTGGACGCCGGATTCCGGGAGAATGGGAGCCGATCTATCGGAGGCTTCCCGACAGACAGCTCGCGCTGCAGACACGCTTGAAGTCGACATGGCGACGCGCCACGAGTCGTACTCCAAGTCCAATCATGTGGCTTATTGTGCCACGTCAGACGGGTCGTTCCGACTGCCGGATCGAATTTTCCGCAGTTTCCCGGGAAATCCCCTGGATATATTGTTCGATTTGTGACGGGCATCATAGATCGACGCCCGGCGAACCTTTGGACGGTTGACCTGAACGGCTGGGCCGGCGAGGCTAGGTCATCCGATCGGCGTCGGACGCCGCGAGGCGGGCCTTGGCCGCCGCCAACCGGCCCAGCTCATCGGCCAGTTCGGGGGAGATCGCCCAATCCGGGCGATCGATGAATCCGGCCGGTAGATACGGCGAGCGGACGGCGGTCCGATAGCCCAGATCCCGCGCCCAGCAGGCCAGACCCAGCAGCGGCAGCGCCAGGACACCCTCGGGATCGTTGCGCCAGGCGTCGTTGTCGAAGAAGGCGCGATGCAGCCGCAGCGCGTTCGTCATCTCCCAGTCGAACCCCTCGGAATCACCGTCCGCCAGGCGCAGGAACACCTCCACGGCCGGGCGGAACAGCAAGTCCGTCACCCGCTGCGCACCCACCCGGCTGGTGGTGTCCAGCGCCCAGGCCGCCTCGTACACGCTCTTCGGGCCGAACCGCCAGGCCGTCTGCAGCAGCCGCACCCACTCGTACTGGAAGTCGTCGAAGGCGCCGTCGCCGAACTCGCGCAGCCGCTCGATCGGATACTCGACCAGCTCGCCCATGGCCTCGGCATCGCGAGCGACGAGCGTCCACCAGAACGCGGCTCGCCAGCCGGCCACCCGGTCGTACTTGTCGAAGCCGGATTCGATACCGCTCGCCCGGAACCGCCCTGTCACCGTCTGCTCGGTCGAATACGCGAAATACCAGGTCCGCGCCCGAAACGCCGAAGGATCCGACATCAGCATGGTGGCCAGCAGCGCACCGTCCATCGACCGCGAGAAGTTCGGGCCCTCCGGCCGCACCGGCATCCGCGACCGGTAGACCACCGGCGCCACGGAGCCCTCGTCGACCTCCCTGATCGACCTGGCATCGATCCCGTGCCGCGGTACCTCGATCATCGGCCCGTCCCCGTCCGCACCTGGAGCCGCTCGCCCGGCTCGCCGAAATCCCTTGGAATCTATCCGGATTCGAGGTGCCCCGCAGTCCGAGCAGCCTCCCCCGCGCAGGCGGGTGCGCTGTGACCGGGACAACCGGTCACACTGGATGGGTGACCTCGACTGTTCCCCCACAGATCTCCGGCGCTGCCGCGGCGGCCGCCGCCGACGTGCCGGTGCTGCGCGATTTCGGGGGCGGGCCGTTCGGGATCTACATCCACGTGCCGTTCTGTGCGACGCGGTGCGGGTATTGCGACTTCAACACCTATACGGCGGGGGAGTTGGGCAGCTCGTCGTCGCCGCAGTCGTGGTTCGAGGCGCTGAAGGGCGAACTTGCCACGGCGGCACGGGAATTCGATGCGCTGCCGTCGGCTACGCCTGCGGTGGAGACAGTGTTCGTGGGCGGCGGCACGCCGTCGCTGCTCGGTGGAGACGGGCTCGCGGGGGTGCTCGACGCCATTCGCGCGAACTTCACGCTCGCGCCCGCGGCCGAGGTGACGACCGAGTCCAATCCGGAATCCACCTCGCCCGAATTCTTCGATCGCATCCGCGCGGCCGGGTACAACCGCGTCTCGCTCGGCATGCAGTCCGCCGCCCAGCACGTGCTGAAGATCCTGGACCGGACCCACACGCCCGGCCGGGCCGTGGCCGCCGCCAAGGAAGCTCGTGCCGCGGGCATCGAGCACGTCAATCTGGACCTCATCTACGGCACCCCCGGCGAAGCCGACGCCGATCTCGACGCCAGCCTCGATGCCGTCCTGTCCGCGGGCGTCGACCATGTGTCGGCGTACTCGCTGATCGTCGAGGACGGCACCGCCCTGGCCCGCCGGGTCCGGCGCGGCGAACTTCCCGCCCCCGACGACGACGTGCTCGCCGCGCGCTACGAGCGCATCGACACCCGCCTGGCCGCGGCCGGCCTGGAGTGGTACGAGGTTTCCAACTGGGCCGACTCCGACATGGCCCGCTGCCGCCACAACCTCGGCTACTGGGACGGCGGCGACTGGCTCGGCGCGGGGCCGGGCGCGCACAGTCACGTCGGCGGCGTTCGCTGGTGGAACGTGAAACACCCTGCGCGCTACGCGGATCGGGTGACGACCGGCGCCCTCCCAGCCGCGGGCTGGGAGTCCCTCACGCCCGAGGAGCGCTACACCGAGCGCGTCATGCTCACCGTCCGTCTCCGGACGGGTCTCCCGCTGGCCGATCTCGATGCCGACGGCCGCGCCGCCGCCGACGGTGTCATTGCCGATGGCCTGGCCGAGCGTGTGAGCGACCACCTGATTCTCACCGACCGCGGCCGACTGCTCGCGGACGGTGTTGTCCGCACTCTCCTGGGCTGACCTCGGCGCCTTCGCTCGATGGGGCCGGCCGGACCGACCGTTTCCGGATCGCGGTCGGACTTGGGCTTTGACCTGCGGAGATCGGCGAACGTCGGGTAGAACCGCTCGGTCCGGACTAGATTGACGGACGGAGATTTCGTACAGCCGGTCTGGATCGCGGTCGGAGCCTCGGCCGCGGCCCGCGCACTGCAGCGCCCCGAACAACTTCGGCAGCGCCCCGGACACCCTTCGGCCCGAGGACATCTCATGATGAAGCCACTCGTGCGACCCGTCGAACTCCTGCATCGCCGCCGTGCCCGCACCGGTCACGCCGCCGCCCGCACAATGAGCGCCGCCGCGGTAGCGCTGGCGCTCGCCGTGACCCCGCTCGCCGCCGCGCCGGCCACG
The DNA here is from genome assembly GCF_040645495.1 of Nocardia sp. NPDC046763. Taxonomy (NCBI): domain Bacteria; kingdom Bacillati; phylum Actinomycetota; class Actinomycetes; order Mycobacteriales; family Nocardiaceae; genus Nocardia; species Nocardia sp. NPDC046763. The sequence goes on from NZ_JBEYYI010000017.1 coordinate 147,196, forward strand.
GCTGCGCCCATGCCCACGATCGTCCTGGTGCACGGCGCCTTCGCCGACTCCTCCAGCTGGGACGGGGTCGCCGCCCAGCTGCGCGCCGACGGCTATTCCGTTGTGACGCCGGATAATCCATTGCGCGGACCCGCCTACGACGCGGCGGCGATCCAGCGCACGATCGACGGCATCCCGGGCCCGATCGTGCTGGTCGGTCACTCCTACGGCGGCACCGTGATCAGCAACGTGCACGACTCGAAGATCGAATCCCTGGTCTACATCTCGGCTTTCGCGCCGGTCCAGGGTGAAGCCGCACTGCTGGAACTGAATCCGATCCAGTACCCCGGCTCGCAACTCACCCCGGCCCTGCGGCTGAAGGTGGTGAACGACCAGCTGGGGATCATGGGCAGGAATGTGGACGCCTACATCGACCCCGCCAGTTTCCCCGACGTCTTCGCCCAGGACGTCGATCCGGCCACCGCCGCCGCCATGGCCGCCCGCCAGCACTCCCTGGCCCTGTCCGCCAACCTCGAACCCTCGGGATCGCCCGCCTGGGCCGCCACGCCGAGCTGGTACCTGGTCACCACCGCCGACCACGTGATTCCCCCTGCCTCCCAATGGGATATGGCCGCGCGCATGAACGCCCACACCTCCTCGATCGACGCCTCCCACGCCGGCCTCGTCTCCCACCCGGCCGAGGTGGCCGCGGTCGTGGAGGCCGCCGTCGGTCAGTGACACCGGGGCACCGCCACAGCGGACACCGGGGCACCGCCCCAGCGGACACCGGGGCACCGCCCCAGCGGACACCGGGGCACCGCCCCAGCGGACACCGGGGCACCGCCCTTGCGCCGACTCCGCCCAGGTGGCGGGCGGTGGCGCAGCTACTTGCGCCGGGGACACTAAACTGGAGGAGATAATCCGGGAAATCCGCGTGGCCGGTGCCGAATGATCGGCTGCTTCCTGCCGCGGAGGGCTCGGGCGTGCACGAGGCGTACCCGAGGGCGAGCAAGGAGGTGGGGCCGTCATGTCGAGCACCGAGCAGAGACGGCTCGAGGTCCTGCGGGCCATCGTCGCGGACTACATCGCGACGAAGGAGCCCATCGGGTCCAAGACCCTGGTCGAGCGGCACAATCTGGGCGTCTCCAGCGCCACCGTCCGCAATGACATGGCCGTGCTCGAGGCCGAGGGCTACATCGCCCAGCCGCACACCTCCTCCGGCCGCATTCCCACCGACAAGGGCTACCGGCAGTTCGTCGACCACATCTCCGAGGTCAAGCCGCTGTCCGGCGCGGAACGCCGCGCGATCATGGAATTCCTGGAGAGCGGCGTCGATCTCGACGACGTGCTGCGCCGCGGCGTTCGCCTGCTGGCCCAGCTGACCCGGCAGGTCGCCATGGTCCAGTACCCGACCGTGTCCGCGTCCACCGTGCGCCACATCGAGGTCGTCGCGCTCAACCCGGCCCGCCTGCTGCTGGTCGTGATCACCGACACCGGCCGGGTCGATCAGCGCCTGGTCGATCTGGGCGCCGTCATCAGCGAGGACGATCTGGCCGCCCTGCGCGGCATGCTCGGCAAGGCCATGGAGGGTAAGCGCCTGGCCGCCGCGTCCGTGTCGGTCGCCGAACTCCCCGAGCATTCCCCGTCGCCCAAACTCCGCGATGTGCTCATCCGCGTCTCCACCGTGCTGGTCGAGACGCTGGTCGAGCATCCGGAGGAGCGCCTGGTGCTGGGCGGCACCGCCAACCTCACCCGCAATGCCTCCGATTTCGCCGGGAATGGTTTCCCGGGTTCGCTGCGTTCGGTCCTGGAGGCCCTCGAGGAACAGGTGATCGTGCTGAAGCTGCTGGCCGCGGCGCAGGTCCCGGGTACCGTGACGGTGCAGATCGGCGAGGAGACCAAGGTCGAGCAGATGCGCGGGACGGCCGTGGTGTCCACCGGCTACGGGCTGACCGGTACGGTGCTCGGAGGTATGGGGGTGCTGGGACCGACCCGCATGGACTACCCGGGGACCATTGCCTCGGTGGCGGCTGTCGCCCGATACATCGGTGAGGTGCTCGCCGAACGGTGAGCAGGCCTAGAAGACGAAACAGGACTAGAGAGCACACGTGGCACGGGACTATTACGCACTGCTCGGAGTCGCACGCGGTGCGACCGACCAGGAGATCAAGCGCGCCTACCGGAAGCTGGCGCGCGAACTGCATCCCGACGTCAATCCGGACCCGGAGGCGCAGGAGAAGTTCCGCGAGGTCTCCACGGCCTACGAGGTGCTGTCCGATCCGGAGAAGCGGCGCATCGTCGACCTCGGCGGTGACCCGCTGGAATCCGGTGGCGGCATGGGCGGCGGCTTCTCCGGCGCCGGATTCGGTGGCCTCGGCGACGTGTTCGAGGCGTTCTTCGGCGGCATGAACGCCTCCGGCGGCACCCGCAAGCCGCGCGGCCGCGTGCAGCCGGGCGCGGATTCGCTGCTGCGCACGCGACTGTCGTTGCAGGAGTGCGCGGTCGGGGTCACCAAGCACCTGACCGTCGACACCGCGATCCTCTGCGACCTGTGCCAGGGCTCGGGCACCAACGGCAATTCGAAGCCGGTGCGCTGTGAGACCTGTGGCGGCGCGGGCGAGGTGCAGACCGTGCAGCGGTCCTTCCTCGGCCAGGTCATGACCTCCCGCCCCTGCCCCACGTGCCGGGGCGCGGGCGAGACCATCCCCGACCCCTGCCGCAAGTGCGGCGGTGACGGCCGCGTGCGCTCGCGCCGCGAGATCGCCGCGCCCATCCCGGCCGGTGTCGCCAACGGCATGCGGGTGCGGCTGGCCGCGCAGGGCGAGGTCGGCCCCGGCGGCGGCCCCGCCGGCGATCTGTACGTGGAGATCGTCGAGCAGCCGCACGACACCTTCGTGCGGGACAGTGACGACCTGCACTGCACCATTCGCGTTCCCATGGTGGACGCCGCGCTCGGCACGACCGTCGTCATCGACACCATCCTCGACGGCCCGGTGGAGCTGACCATCCCGGCGGGCACCCAGCCCGGCGAGGCGTCGGTGCTGCGCGGCCACGGCATGCCCAAGCTGCGCGCCAACTCGCGCGGCGATCTGATCGCGCATCTCGACATCGTGGTGCCGAGCAAGCTCGACTCCAAGCAGGCCGACCTGCTGCGCAAGTACAAGGGCATGCGGGTGAACGAGCACACCGAGGTCCTCTCGGCGCAGTCCGAGCACAACTCGGGCCTGTTCGCACGCCTGCGCGCCTCCTTCAGCGGACGCTGATCCGTTGGCCGCCACCGTCTTCTACCTCGACGACATTCCCGAACCGGGTGCGACCGCGGTGCTCGACGGCCCCGAGGGCCGCCACGCCGCCACGGTGCGCCGCATCCGGGTCGGGGAACCCATCACCCTCTCCGACGGGCACGGGATCCTCGCCGACTCGGAAGTGGTTGCGGCCCAGAAGGATCGCCTCGAACTGAAGGTGCTGGCCAAGCGCGTCGCCGCGCCCTGGACCCCGCAGGTGACGGTGGTCCAGGCCCTGCCCAAGTCCGATCGTTCTGAACTGGCAGTTGAACTCATGACGGAGGCGGGCGCCGACGCCATCGTCCCCTGGCAGGCGCTGCGCTGCGTCTCCAACTGGGAAGCCAAGGCCCGCAAGGGCGTCGAGAAGTGGCGTGCCGCCGCCAAACAGGCCGCCCGCCAATCCCGCCGCCCCTACATTCCGGACGTCGCCGACCTCCATACCACCCGCGACCTCCTGGACCTGGTCCGCACCGCGAAGTCGAACGGCGCAATCGTCGCCGCCCTCCACGAGTCCGGCGAATCCCGCCTGACCGACCTTTCTTTCACCGGCGTCCCCGAAGTCGTCCTGATCGTCGGCCCCGAAGGCGGCCTGGACGACTCGGAACTGAAGGCCCTCGCCGACGCCGGCGCCGACGTGGTCCTGCTCGGCCCGACCGTGCTGCGCACCTCCACCGCGGCCGCCGTCGCCCTCGGCGCGCTGGGCGCGCTCACCCCGCGCTGGTAGGCCGCCCCGCGCCGGTTCGGCACGGAATGGATTCGGGGGTGCGGCAGTTGGATGACACCGATGTGTTGCCCCTGCTGGTAGCCGTCTATTCACTGGGCGGTGTCGGTGGGCGGCGGTAAACTTCTGTCAACGAAAACGGCATCGAGACCGGAAAGCAGGCCATAGCCACTTTTGAGAACACCAGGCGAAATCGGCGATCAGAGCACACCCATTGCCGGCATCGGCGCCGGCAGCAACGGTTCCGGACCGGCGGGGCGGACCGTTCGTTCCAGCATCGAATTGGCACCGGAATCGGTGTTCGGTTTCCTGGGTTCGGCTGACGAGAACCTGCGTGAACTCGAGCGCCTCCTCGATGCCGACATCCACGTTCGCGGCAATTCCGTCACACTGACCGGTAAACCGGCCGATGTCGCGCTGGCGGAGCGAGTGGTGGCGCAGCTGGTCGCACTCACCGCGCGCAATCGGGTGGTCTCGCCCGAGGCGGTGCGGCACACCTACTCCATGCTCACCGAGGGCTCCTCGGATTCTCCGGCGGAGGTGCTGAGCCTGGACATCCTGTCCCGGCGCGGCAGGACCATCCGGCCCAAGACACTCAACCAGAAGCGCTATGTCGACGCCATCGACGCGCACACCATCGTGTTCGGGGTGGGCCCGGCCGGTACCGGCAAGACGTATCTGGCCATGGCCAAGGCCGTGCAGGCGTTGCAGACCAAGCAGGTCAACCGCATCATCCTGACCCGGCCCGCGGTCGAGGCGGGCGAGCGGCTGGGCTTCCTGCCGGGCACGCTGAACGAGAAGATCGACCCGTACCTACGCCCGCTCTACGACGCCCTGCACGACATGATGGATCCGGAGGCGATCCCGAAGCTCATGCAGGCCGGTGTCATCGAGGTCGCTCCGCTGGCCTATATGCGCGGTAGAACGCTCAATGATTCGTTCATCATTCTGGACGAGGCGCAGAACACCACGGCCGAGCAGATGAAGATGTTCCTCACCCGTCTGGGCTTCGGTTCCAAGATCGTGGTGACCGGTGACATCACCCAGGTCGATCTGCCGCACGGCGCGCGCTCAGGTCTGCGTGCGGCGACGGAGATCCTGCACGGCATCGACGACATCCATATTGCCGAGCTCACCAGCGCCGATGTGGTCCGTCACCGCTTGGTCGGGGAGATCGTCGACGCCTACGAGCGGTTCGAGGCGGAGTCGCGGCCCCCGGCCGCGGTCCACTACCCCGGCAATCGGGCGCAGCGACGTGCCGCGAGCCGAGGAGAGCGACGCTGACCTCTCCCTCTAGGCTGATCGGGTGAGTATCGAGATCGCCAACGAATCGGGTATCGAGGTATCCGAAGAAGAACTGGTCAGCGTCGCGCGATTCGTGATCGGTCAGATGGATGTGCATCCGGCGGCCGAGCTGTCGATGGTGCTGGTCGATCTCGACACCATGGCGGATCTACACATGCGCTGGATGGACCTGCCGGGTCCCACCGATGTCATGTCCTTCCCCATGGACGAGCTGGAGCCGGGCGGGCGGCCCGATGCCGCCGAGCCCGGCCCCTCCATGCTCGGTGACATCGTGCTCTGCCCCGAGTTCGCGGCCCAGCAGGCCGAGAAGGCCGGGCACTCCATGGATCACGAGCTGGCACTGCTGACCGTGCACGGCGTCCTGCACCTCCTCGGCTACGACCATGCCGAGCCGGAGGAGGAGAAGGAGATGTTCGCGTTGCAGGCCTCCCTGCTGGAGGGCTGGTACGAGAACGTGCGCCAGGAAATGCGCCGCGCGGAGCTCGCCGAGCGCGACCAGCGGCTGCTGGGCAAGACCGGATTCACCGATACCACCGGTGATCCGCTGGGCCCGGCGTGAATTCATTCGTTCTGCTGCTGCTGGCGATCGTCCTGGTCCCCGCGGGTGGCGTGTTCGCGGCGCTGGATTCGGCGCTGAACACGATTTCGCCCGCCCGCGTGGAGGACCTGGTGCGCGCCGATCGGACCGGGGCGGCGCGGCTGGCCCGCATCATCGCGGATCGGCCGCGCTATGTGAATCTCATGGTGCTGCTGCGTCTCACATGTGAGATCACCGCGACGGTGCTGCTGGCGGCGGTGCTCATGGACTGGCTGGACGAGGTCGCGGCGCTGCTGATCACCGCGGCGGTCATGGTGCTCGTCGACTATCTGGTGATCGGTGTCGGGCCGCGCACGCTGGGCCGCCAGCACGCGTATTCGTTGGCGCTGGGCGCGTCGCTGCCGTTGCAGGCCATCGGCACGCTGCTGGGCCCGATCAGCCGGCTGCTGATTCTGATCGGTAATGCGATCACCCCCGGTAAGGGTTTCCGCAACGGCCCCTTCGCCTCCGAGATCGAGCTGCGCGAGGTGGTGGATCTGGCGGGGGAGCGCGGCGTGGTGGATGCCGACGAGCGCCGCATGATCCAGTCGGTCTTCGAGCTCGACACCACCCCGGCCCGCGAGGTCATGGTGCCGCGCACCGAGATGGTGTGGATCGAGGCGGATAAGACGGCGGCGCAGGCCGTGTCGCTGGCGGTACGGTCGGGGCACTCGCGAATTCCGGTGGTGGGGGAGAACGTCGACGACATTCTGGGTGTCGTCTACCTGAAAGACTTGGTGCCGTACGCGGATCGGAGCCGGAAGGTGAAGGTGCGGCAGGTCATGCGGCCCGCCGTGTTCATGCCCGACTCCAAGCCGCTGGATGCGCTGCTGGACGAAATGCAGCGTCGCAGAAACCATATGGCGGTGCTGGTGGACGAGTACGGCGGCATCGCCGGGCTGGTCACCATCGAGGACATCCTCGAGGAGATCGTGGGCGAGATCGCCGACGAGTACGACAAGGACGAGATCGCGCCGATCGAGAAGATCGGCCCGGGCAAGTTCCGGGTCTCGGCGCGGTTGCCGGTGGACGACCTGGGCGAGCTGTTCGACATGGAGATCGAGGACGAGGACGTCGACACCGTCGGCGGTCTGCTCGCCCACGCTCTGGGCCGTGTCCCGCTGCCCGGCTCCAAGGCCGTCATCCACGGCCTGCAACTGAAGGGGGAGGGCGCGGCCGACGCGCGCGGCCGCATGCGGATCCACACCGTGGTGGTGCGCAAGAGCCCGGAGAAGACGAGAACCGAACCGGCGGAACATGAACCGGCCGACGACGCACACGAGGATGGAGAGGCCGATGATTGAGTTGGATGCGGAGGACAACAAGCTGTTGGTCCTCGCCCGTGGCGCCATGGGTCGTACCGGCGGCAATGGCGGTGCGGCCGTGCGTGATTCGGACGGACGCACCTACGCCGCCGGTACCGTGGAGCTGACCGCGCTGAAGCTGACCGCGTTGCAGTCGGCGGTGGCGGCCGCGATCTCCAGTGGCGCAGGCGGTTTCGAGGCGGCCGTGGTGGTCGCGGGCAAGCTGTCGGATCCCGGGGTGTCGGCGGTGCGTGAGGTTTCGCCGTCGGCGCGCATCATTTTCACCGATGCCAAGGGCGCGGTGTTCGAGGTGCTGGAGGCCGATGCGCCCGCGGACTACGGCGTCGAGAATCCCATTGCGGCCCAGCGCCCCGCGGCGGGCGACGCGGCCGGCGAACGCGAGGTCCCGGCGGGCTTCGATCTGGACACCGAATCGGAGGTTTTCGAGTGAGCGGCCAGGGTAAGGACAGCGGTGAATTCCGGTCCGGCTTCGTGTGTTTCGTGGGCCGGCCGAACACCGGCAAGTCCACGCTCACCAATGCCATGGTGGGGCAGAAGATCGCCATCACCTCCTCGCGGCCGCAGACCACGCGGCACACCATTCGCGGCATCGTGCACCGCGATCACGCGCAGCTGATCCTGGTGGACACCCCGGGTCTGCACCGGCCGCGCACGCTGCTCGGCCAGCGCCTCAACGACCTGGTGCGCGATACGTATTCGGAAGTCGATGTCATCGCCGTCTGCATTCCGGCGGACGAGAAGATCGGCCCGGGTGACCGCTGGATCGTCGATCAGATCAAGACCATGGCGCCCAAGACGACCCTGCTCGGTGTGGTCACCAAGATCGACAAGGTGAGCCGCGACCAGGTCGCCCACCAGCTCATGGCCGTCTCCCAGCTGCTCGGCCCCGAGGCCGAGGTGGTTCCGGTCTCCGCGGTCAAGGGCGAGCAGGTCGAGGTGCTCGTCGACGTCATCGCCTCCCAGATGCCCGAGGGCCCGGCCTTCTACCCCGACGGCGAACTCACCGATGAGCCCGAGGAAGTCCTGATGGCCGAGCTCATTCGCGAGGCGGCCCTCGAGGGCGTCCGCGACGAGCTCCCGCACTCGCTGGCGGTGGTGATCGAGGAGGTCCTCGAGCGCGAGGAGAACGAGGACCAGCAGACCGACGGCCGCCGCTCGGCCGAGGGCATGCTCGACGTCCACGCCCTTCTCTACGTCGAACGCCCCAGCCAGAAGGCCATCATCATCGGCAAGGGCGGCGCCCGCCTCAAAGAGGTCGGCACCAACGCCCGCAAGCAGATCGAGCACATCCTCGGCACCCGCATCTACCTCCACCTGCACGTGAAGGTCGCCAAAGACTGGCAGCGCGACCCGAAGCAGCTCGGCAAGCTCGGCTTCTGACCCTCTGGCTGCCTGCGGCCACCCGAGCGGCTGCGGGCAGATTCAGCGGATCGCCCTGTGCTGTCCGCGATTTCGGCGCCGCTGCGGCGCGGGACCGGGTGTCGGCTGGGGCGTATGTCCCCGCGGGGCGGACGCGTCCGCGTGTAGTCCATGCCGCCAGTGCATCCGACGGAGCCGCCTCCTGGCTGCGGGTCAGGGCTGGGGCCACCAGGGTGTCGGGCGGTTCTTGTGCCACTCCAGCTCCGATTCCAATTGGGCCGCAACGGAAACCAGGAGGGGTTCGGAGTTGGCGGGGCCCATGAGCTGGGAGCCGACGGGGAGGCCGGTGGCGGTGAAGCCGGAGGGGATGTTGACGGCGGGCCAGCCGAGGACGTTCCAGGGCCAGGTGTAGGGGCAGGCGGCGGTGATGAGTTCGTCGGTGGCCCAGCTGCCGATGTCGTCGATCTCGTGGACGCCCGGGGGCGGGGTGGCCGTGGTGGGGGCCAGCACCAGGTCGAAGTCGTCGAAGATGCGGCCGGTTCGCGTGCGCAGCAGGGGTTCTGCGCGGCGGGCGGCGAACAGCAGCGGGGAGAGGATGCGGCCGACGGCGGCATTGTGGGTGGTGCGCGGATCCACCTGCGCGCCGGGAAGGCGGTCCAGCGCCTCGCGGATGCCGACCATGGAGCGTGGGAGGAAGGTCGCACCCATCAGGACGCCGTAGTGGACGTCGGCGATGGTGACCTCGTGACCGAGGCGGCGCAGCGTGGCGGCGGTGGCGTGCACCCGGGCCTCGACCTCGCGGTCGAGCGTGGTCCTGGTGGCGGTGAACGGAATACGCAACGAGAGCGCGATGCGCAGGCGGCCGGGATCGCGGCCGACGGCGTCGGAGACGCGCAGTGCGGGCGGGGTGTGCAGGTCGCCCGGATGGGGTCCGGCGGCAGCGTCCAGCAGCAGGGCCGCATCGGCGACGGTGCGGGCGAGCGGGCCGTTCACGGTGAGCCCGTAGAAGGCTTCCGGCAGCGGCCAGGTCGAGATGCGGCCCCGCTGCGGCTTGATGCCGACCAGGTTGTTCCAGGCCGCCGGGATGCGCACCGAGCCCGCGCCGTCGGATCCCAGTGCGGCGGGCACCAATCCGGCCGCCACCGCCGCGCCGGATCCGCCGGACGATCCGCCCGGCGTGTGGCCGGCGCTCCAGGGATTCGTGGTGTGCCCGAAGGCGTCTCCGCTGGTGAACGGCAGCTGTCCGAGCTCGCAGGTATTGGTCTTGCCGACGATGACCGCCCCGGCCGCGCGCAGCCGCCGCACCGCCTCCGCGTCCTCGGTCTTGGCGGGGAATTTGCCGCCGCAGCCGAAAGCCGTTGGGGCGCCGGTCAAGTCGGTGTCGTCCTTGATGGCCAGTGGTACCCCGAGCAGGGGCTCGCGGTGTCCGGCGGCGAGTTTGCGGTCGGCGTCGGCGGCCTCGGCGAGCGCTTCGGCCCGCCGCACGATCCGGAAGGCGTTGAGCGCGCCCTGGCTGGCCTCGATCCGGTCGAGGGCCGCGCTGGTCGCGTCGACCGAGGTGAATGTGCCTGCCGCCAGTGCCGCCGCGAGTTCCGCCAGCCCGAGTTCGCCAACCGACGCCAGTGTCATGTGAATCCCGTCTCTTCTGTACCGGGGGGTAACATAGCGCGATTCTGGTCACACGTCCAACGTGTGGCGGCGTGATCGACCGGGCAGTGGTCGATCACGCCTCATCGGCATCGCGGCGAGGGCGCGGCCGATGTGTCACACGACCGAATCCTCGGTCCGAGGATCACGCTCAGCGTGCGGCGCACGGCCAATCGCCGGCCAACGAACTTCTGATCGGCACACGCCCGGTGGCTCGTCGTGGTCCGGTCGGCCGCGCGTGCGAGACTGTTGCGGTGCGGTTGTATCGGGATCATGCGGTGGTGCTGCGCCAGCACAAGCTGGGCGAGGCGGACCGCATCGTCACGCTGCTGACCCGCGAGCACGGTCTGGTGCGCGCGGTCGCCAAGGGTGTGCGGCGCACCCGCTCCAAGTTCGGGGCGCGGCTGGAACCGTTCGCCTACGTGGATGTGCAGTTGCATCCGGGCCGCAATCTCGACACCGTCACCCAGGTGCACACGGTCGAGACCTTCGCCGCCGACATCGTCGCCGACTACGGCCGCTACACCACCGCCTGCGCCGTGCTCGAGACCGCCGAGCGCCTGGCCGGCGAGGAGGGCGCACCCGCCGCCCGCCTGCACACCCTCACCGCCGGCGCGCTGCGCGCCATCGCGCTGGGTCGCCGCCCCCACGAACTGATCCTGGACGCATACCTTTTGCGCGCCATGGCTTTCGCCGGTTGGGCGCCCGCCCTCGACGACTGCGCCCGCTGCGCCACCCCCGGTCCGCATCGCGCCTTCCATGTGGCCGCGGGCGGCGCGGTGTGCGTGCACTGCCGTCCGCCCGGCGCGGCCACGCCCATGGTCGGCGTCCTCGACCACATGAGCGCCCTCAATCGGGGCGACTGGTCCGGCGTCGACGCCGTCCCCGACGCCATGCGCCGCCAGGCCAGCGGTCTCATTGCCGCGCATCTGCAGTGGCACCTGGAACGGCAGCTGCGCACGCTGCCGCTCATCGAGCGCACCCGCCCGCACGAGGCGATCGAGCGCGATGCGGTGGCCGAGCGGCCTCGTGCCGCCATCGGCTGATACCGGGGCGAACCACCCTGGGAGTCCCGGTGAGCGGGCATGGGAAAGAGGGTCCGGATCAGTGAGATTCGATACAGGGCCATTGAACGTTAGGGAGCCTAAAGTTCACGGCGTGTCGGGTTCACCCAATCGAAAGTCCTCGCCGGCGGCCGTCCACCGCCTGCCGGTGACGCTGGCCGTCGCCGCCGTGCTGGCCGTCTCGGCGACCGCGACCGCCGCGGCCCAGCCGGTGCCGCCGAGTTCACCGTTCGGCGGGCTCGCGTACACGGTGAAGGTCGAAAAGCCTGGCGAGAGCGACGGATTCATCTACTACACCACCGGCGTGAGCGCCGCCGCGCTGGTGCCCGGGCTGGGGACCGTGGCGCAGGTGCTGCCGGGCGGAAGGCCCGCGAACGTCATTGCCGACCGGTCCGGCAGGGAGATCGAACGCTACGAACCGCCTGCGGGACAGGACGTCTCGAACTTCCGGACGCAGATGTACCAGGGGCGCAAGGTGCTCACCTGGTGGCAGGGCAGCACGGTCGCCGGGCACGGCTCGGGCGTGGGGATCATCGCGGACGAGAACTTCAAGGTGCTGGCGACCGTCGACCCGGGCGGGGCGGGCGCGGATGTGCACGAATTCCGGCTGACTCCGGACGGGCACGCCCTGCTCACCTCGTACCCGCAGGTCGATGCCGATCTCACGGACATCGGCGGCCCGGCGAACGGGAAGATGTTCGACACCGTGGCCCTGGTGATCGATGTCGCCTCGGGCCGGCAGCTGTTCCGCTGGAGCGCGGCCGAGCATGTGCCGCTGAGTGATTCGGAGACCTCCGGCAAGCTGGCCGGCGACGTCTACGACCCGTATCACATGAACTCGATCAGCCAGGATCCGTCCGGGAATCTGGTTGTGTCCCTGCGCAATACGGCCGCCGTCTACGACGTCGACCCGAATACCGGCGATATCCGGTGGCAGCTCGGCGGCAAGCATCCGACCCTGACCGCGGATCCGGACGTGCAGTTCGCCTTCCAGCACGACGCCGAGTTCGCCGACGCCTCGACGCTGCGGCTGTTCAACAACAACTCCAGCGGAGCGGAATCGCGCGGGAAGTCGAGCGTGGAGTGGATCCACATCGACCCGGCCGCGGGACGCGCCACCCTGGTGCGCAATCAAGAGCACCCGGACGGTCTGGTCACCCCGGCCATGGGCAACGCCCAGGCCCTGCCGAACGGCAACACCCTGGTCAGCTGGGGCATGACGCCCCGCATCTCGGAGTTCACCCCGAGCGGCGAGCTGGTCTACGACGCCGTCCTGCCCTTCGGCAGCTACCGCGCCTACCTCGACAGTCTCCCCAGCTGACCGGCCGGGCGCTCGGCGGCGGGGAAATGCCGGTTTCCCTGCCGCCGTACGCCGTCCGGTGGAGGAAATGTGGAGGTCCGGTGGCAATGGTGTGGGCGCCGTCCGGCGTCGCGGAGCGTCGGGCAGGATGGTGGGCGTGATCGGGAACCGGAAGTCATCGACTGAGCAGCGTGTTGTGCGGCCGCCGTCGCCGCATCCGTCGGGGGCGAAGCCGCCGGCGATTCCGGCGGAGTTCGTACCCAGGCATGTGGCGCTGGTGATGGACGGCAACGGCCGCTGGGCCCAGGAGCGCGGGCTGCCCCGCACCGCGGGCCACGAGCGCGGCGAGGCGGTGCTCATGGACACCGTCGAGGGCTGTATCGAGATGGGCGTGAAGTGGTTGTCGGCCTACGCCTTCTCCACCGAGAACTGGCGGCGCAGCCCCGACGAGGTGCGCTTCCTGATGGGCTTCAACCGCGATGTGATCCGCCGCCGCCGCGACGAGATGCACGAGATGGGTGTGCGGGTGCGCTGGGCGGGCCGCCGGCCGCGCCTGTGGCGCAGCGTGATCAAGGAATTGGAGATCGCGGAGGAGCTCACCCGGGACAATACGGTGATGACCCTCACCATGTGCGTCAACTACGGCGGCCGCGCCGAGATCGCCGACGCCGCACGGGAAATCGCGCGCCGGGTGGCCGCCGGGGAACTCGACCCGGAGAAGATCACCGAGGCGACCGTGGCCCGCTACCTCGATGAACCCGATATGCCGGACGTGGACCTGTTCCTGCGTCCCTCGGGTGAACTGCGCACCTCCAACTTCCTGATCTGGCAGGCCGCATACGCCGAATTCGTGTTCCAGGAAACGCTTTTCCCAGATTTCGACCGCCGCAATCTCTGGGACGCCTGCCTGGAGTACGCCAAGCGTGACCGTCGCTTCGGAGGCGTGAAGTGACCGACCAGCTCACCCCCGCCGAGGCGCTCCAGGACCGCGCCCGCGCCCTGCTGCTGCGCTACGGCGTGGAGGTTCGCGAGGAGGACGGCGGCCTCGGCTTCGAATACGAGGGTGCGCTGTGCTCGCTGCGCGGCGTCAACCTCTCGCCCGGCCTGGATGTGCTGGCGCTCATGTGCATCCTGGCCTGGGATCGTCCGGTGAAACCGCAGTTGCACAAGCGGGTCGCCGAACGCAATGCCGCGCTCCAGTTCGGCACGCTCACCGTCGTGTCCCGCGAGAAGCTCGCGGACGTCATACTGCGTTACACCTTCCCGGCCGCCGGGCTCGAGGACGAGCCCCTGGCCACCATCCTGCTGCTGACCCTCTCCGGCGCGGGCCGTGCCCGCCAGGGCCTGCTGCCCTGACGCCGCTACCCGGTTCCGCCCGGGTTCGGTTCAGGCTCGGGCGGATTCGGCCGCGGCATCGGCGGCGCGGCGGTAGTCGGGGAGGATCTCGGTGATGCCGCGCGCGAAGGTGTCGGGGTCGACGTCGCCGAGGATGAGGTGCTGGAGGATGAAGCCGGGTAGTAGGCCGAGGAAGATCTTGGCCACCGCGTCGGTGTCGGCGTCCGGGGGGAGCCAGCCGACGTCGCGCATGCGTTCGGCGTAGTCGAACCAGAGGCGGCGGAGGCCGAGGATATTGGTGCGGACGTAGTCGGCGATATTGGCGTCGGTCAGGGCCAGCGACCAGGCCTGCGGGATGATGCGGACCGGCCCGCCGGGGACGCTGAGCCGCACGATGGCCTCGCACATGATGCGGACCAGGTCCGGGGGAGAGGGGAGCGGGTCGCTGTAGACGGCCTCGCTGAGGGCCGCGCGCAGGTCGACGGTGGCGTCGGTGGCGAGGTCCTTGATGATGTCGTCCTTGGACTTGAAGTACCGGTAGACCGCCCCGGCCGACAGTCCGGATTCGGCGAAGACGTCCTGCATGGTGGTGGCGTGCAGTCCCTTGCGGGCGAAGCAGGACTGCGCGGCGTCGAGAATCTGCTGCCGGCGGCGTTCCAGGTGTTCCTCGCTGACTCTGGGCATGGGCCCAAAGTAAAACGAATATCCGTTCTTGACAAGGTGACATCGGGGTGTCAGCCTTGTCCTAATAAAAAAGAACGAACCTTCGCTTTCTTTTGGATGGGTCATGAACGTAGTGCAACGCTCCCTCGCCCTCGGTCTCGCCGCGGCCGCCATTCAGGCCCTGATGCTCATCGCCTTCGCCTGGCCCGCCGCCCGCGTCGCGCCCCGGGATCTCCCCATCGCCGTCACCGGCCCGCAGGCCGCCGCGGTCGCCCGGCAGCTGACCGATCGCGAGCCCGGCGGCTTCGACATCCGCACCGTCGCAGACGAACCCGCCGCTCGCGACGCCATCGAACATCGAGATGTGTACGGGGCCATCCTGACCGGTGGACAGCCCCGGGTGCTGATCGCCTCGGCGGCGAGTCCGATTGTGGCCCAACAGCTCTCGGCATTCGCTCAGCAGCTGAACGGCGCGCCGGCGGCACCGGTGCAGGACGTGGTCGCCGCCGATGTCCACGACCCGCGCGGAAGCGGTTTCGGCGCAATGGTTCTCCCGCTGGTCATGTCCGGCTTGGCCGGTGGCGTGCTGCTGACCCTGCTGGTGCCGTCGCCGCGCGCCCGCGCTCTCGGCCTGGCCGTCTTCGCGATCGCCGGTGGGCTGCTGAGCATGTCGATCGTCCACGGCTGGCTGCACCTGCTGCCCGGCGCGTACCCGGCCATGGCCTCGATCAGCGGACTGGTGTCCCTCGCCGTCGCCGGCACCGTGGTCGGCCTGGCTGCCGTGCTCGGTCAGGCGGGAATCGGCCTGGGCGCGCTCACCATGCTGCTGGTCGGAAACCCCTTCTCCGGAGCCACTTCCGCGCCCGAGCTGCTGCCCAAGCCGTGGGGCGAGATCGGCCAGCTGCTGCCGCCCGGCGCTGCCGCCACCCTGCTCCGCTCTACGGCCTTCTTCGGTGACGCCGCCATCGCGCGCCCGCTGACGGTCCTGCTGTGCTGGGCCGCAGCCGGTCTCGCCCTGCTGGGCGTGGGTATAGCCCGCATGCGACGGACCGTCCCGGCTCTCGTTCCGGACCTGGTGCCCACGGCCTGAACTCGTCGCCCGGACGGCAACAGCCGCGCACCCCTCGCTCGATGAGCAAGGGTGCGCGGCTTCTCGCTGTCAGCTCTTGTTGCAGCAGTTCTGGCAGGTGCCGAAGATCTCCATGGTGTGGCTGATATCGGTGAACCCGTGCTCGGTGGCGATCGAGTCCGCCCAGGCCTCCACGGTCGGTCCCTCCACCTCGACGGTCCGGCCGCACTCGCGGCAGACCAGGTGATGGTGGTGCCCGGTGGAGCACTGCCGGTACACCGATTCCCCGGTGTCGGTGCGCAGCACGTCGACCATCCCGGCGTCGGCGAGCGACTGCAGGGTCCGGTACACCGTGGTCAGCCCGATGCCCTCACCGCGCTTGCGGAGTTCGTCGTGCAGCTCCTGTGCGGAGCGGAATTCGTCGATGTCCGCGAGCAGGGCGGCGATGGCACTGCGCTGGCGAGTGCTGCGGACTCCCACGGTCTTCTCGCTTGTTCCCACGGATCACCCTTCCTCGGCGTGTGCGACCGCGTCGATGACTATGTGTGCGAGATGTTCGTCGACCAGTTCATAGATGACCTCGCGGCCGGTGCGTTCACCGCGCACCACTCCGGCGGACTTGAGGATCCGCAGGTGCTGGCTGATCAGCGGCTGGGTCACCCCGAGAGTATCGACCAGTTCGTGCACGCAGCGCGGAGACTCCCGCAGCTGGAGCACAATGGCGATGCGGACGGGCGCCGCCAGTGCGCGCAACAGTTCTCCGGCGGAGTCCAGAATGGTGCGCGACGGCACGGCCGGCGGCTGGGGAGACCGGTAGGGGTACGGGTCATGGGGTATCGCGGCCGGGGTCTCCGTCGCGACGTGCGAGCGCCGCAGGGGCGCGCCGCTGTCCGTGGTCATCGAACCAACTCCTTATTGGAAACCGATGCCATTCTTATATGCACGTGTACGCATGTCAAACGCGACACGGTGTTAAACCCGTAGCACGCGGCAGATAGTCTGGACTGAATCCTTTGCAATCTTCCGGACACGGATGGAGAACTGTTCAGTGGCACCCAAGTCGAAGGTGGACACCGTCGCCAATCTCGCCAAGCGTCGGGGTCTCGTGTACCCGAGCGGTGAGATTTACGGCGGAACGAGGTCGGCCTGGGATTACGGACCGCTGGGCGTCGAACTCAAGGAGAACATCAAGCGGCAGTGGTGGCGGTCCATGGTGACCAGCCGTGACGACGTGGTCGGCCTGGACTCGTCGATCATCCTGCCGCGTCCGGTGTGGGTGGCCTCGGGCCATGTCGCGGTGTTCAACGACCCGCTGGTGGAATGCCTCAACTGCCACAAGCGGCACCGGCAGGACCACCTGCAGGAGGCGTACGCCGAGAAGAACAAGATCGACGACCCGGACTCGGTGTCCATGGAGCTCGTCGTGTGCCCCGACTGCGGCACCGTGGGCAAGTGGACCGAGCCCAAGGACTTCAACATGATGCTGAAGACCTTCCTGGGCCCGGTCGAATCCGAAGATGGCATGACCTACCTGCGCCCGGAGACCGCGCAGGGCATCTTCGTGAACTACAAGAACGTCGAGACCACCGCGCGCAGGAAGCCGCCGTTCGGCATCGCGCAGATCGGCAAGTCGTTCCGCAACGAGATCACCCCGGGCAACTTCATCTTCCGTACTCGCGAGTTCGAGCAGATGGAGATGGAGTTCTTCGTCAAGCCGGGCGAGGACGAGCAGTGGCACCAGTACTGGATCGACACCCGCCTGGCCTGGTACACCGACCTCGGCATCGATCCGGAGAACCTGCGCCTGTTCGAGCACCCGAAGGACAAGCTCTCGCACTACTCCACCCGCACGGTGGACATCGAGTACCGCTTCCGCTTCCAGGGCAGCGAGTGGGGTGAGCTCGAGGGCGTCGCCAACCGCACCGACTTCGACCTGAAGACCCATTCCGAGCATTCGGGTACGGATCTGAGTTTCTTCGATCAGAACACCAACGAGCGCTTCATCCCGTTCGTGATCGAGCCGGCGGCCGGCCTGACCCGCTCGCTGATGGCCTTCCTGGTGGACGCGTACCACGAGGAGCAGGTGCCGACGGCCAAGGGCACCATGGAGACTCGCACCACACTGCGCCTGGATCCGCGCCTGGCGCCCGTCAAGGCGGCTGTCCTGCCGTTGTCGCGCAATGCGGATCTGTCGCCGAAGGCCAAGGACCTGGCAGCGCAGCTGCGCCGGAACTGGAATGTGGACTTCGACGACGCCGGGGCGATCGGCCGCCGCTACCGCCGTCAGGACGAGATCGGCACCCCATTCTGCATCACGGTCGACTTCGACACGCTGGAGGACCAGGCCGTCACGGTGCGTGAGCGGGACTCGATGGCCCAGCAGCGCATCGCTCTCGACCAGGTAGAGGGCTACCTGGCGGCGCGCCTCGTCGGCGCCTGACCCCAGGTTCACAGGAAAGACCGGTCAATGCCTGACCGGTCTTTTCTTTTTTCTATTGCCTCGAAATTCGGGGTGGCGGTGCGAAATTGGGTAACCGACTACTCACGTTAACGGCCCATGACCGGCGCACTATTTAAGGAGAGTGGGCAACGGCGTCGTCTGCCGTAGCTCGATCATCCGAGGTGAGTCATGAGCGAGCGTGTTATCGGCCCCCGCTCGGGGCTGCAATGGGTCTCATTGGGGGACACCGGATCATCGTGCCCTGCCGCCCGATCCACGGTGGCGGCATTTCGATCATGGGCCGACTCCTATCTGACCCAACCCAGCGACGAACTGGGCCGCGACGGGCCGGTCTGCCCGTATGTACGACCGGCCATGCGGCGAGACCTGATGTGGCTGGCGCGGGTTCCAGCGGTGGAGCCGCGGCCGACGTGGGTGCGCGCGATCATCCGTGACGCGCTGGAGGTCTATTCCGGACTGCCCACGGGGAACGGCAGTTCCACCTCTGTGCTGCGTGCATTGATCACCGTATTCCCGAATTTGACGGATTGTTCGCTGATCGATGAGATCCACGATGAATTCAAGACCAAATTCGTGGAACGCGGCATCATGCTCGGGCAATTCTATCCGGGCTGTGACCAGGCGGGCCTGTGGAACAAGGATTTTCGGCCGTTGGACGCACCGATGCCCATGCTGGTGGTGCGCAGCATGATGACGACCGATTTTCCGTTCCTGCTCGACAGACCGGAGTGGGCCGACGCCTTCGTGCGCAAGTTCGCGCCGGGGCTGCCCGCGCACGTGCGCTCGGTCATGGTGGAGCGCTTGACATCTCGTCCGGCCTTCGTGCCCGCCTACGAGGTGGACGCCGTCGACGACGCATCCTGCTCGGCCAGCAGTTAGGCAGTGGTAATGGCACGTGAGATCGCGGCGGATCGGACCGCCACCGTCTTCCCACTCTCCCCGGCTCAGCTGGGGATGTTCTATGCGCAGCAACTGGATCCGGCGGTGCCGCTGTCGGAGGCCCAGTACATCGAGATGCACGGACCGCTGGAACTCGCGGTGCTGCGGCTCGTGGGGGCACAGGCAGCGCGTGAATTCGGTTCCGGTGTCCTGCGATTCGTCGAGATCGAGGATCGGCCGTATCAGGTGGTCGATACCGAGTTGGACGCGACGGTCGGCTTCCTGGACTTCCAGGACCGGCCGGACCCTGTTGCGGACGCGCTGGAGTGGATGCGCGCGGATGTGGCCGCGCCGATCGAGCTGTTCGGTGCAGAGACCAGGATCTCCACCGTGATCCGGGTCGGTGAGTCCCATCACCTGTGGTACACCAGAGCACACCACCTCCTCATCGATGGATTCGGCTCGATGACCATGCTGTATCGGGTCGCCGAGCTGTACAACGCCGCGGTGCGCGGGCAAACGGCGCCTCCCGGCACCGCGGCCTCGCTGCTGGACGTGCACGAGTCGGAGACGGCGTACCGGGAATCGAGCCGGTACGCCACCGACCAGCGCTACTGGCGCGAGGTCACCGCGGGCATGCCCGACCGGTGCAGCCTGGTCGGGGCCACCGCGCCCGCGAGTGCGCTGGCCCGTGAGGCGCGCGCCCAGCTGGGGGATCGGACGGCCGCGCGGCTGGCGAGCGCAGCCCGCCGTTTCGACACCAGTTCGGCGGGCGTGGTGATGGCCGCGGTCGCGCTGTACTACGCCCGGCTCACGGCCACCGAGGACGTGGTCCTGAGCCTGCCCGTGTCCGGCCGCACCACCGCGGTGCTGCGGCGTTCCGGCGGCATGATCGCCAATGTGGTGCCGCTGCGGGTGCCGGTGCCGCGCGCGGGACGGGTGGGGGAGGTCCTGGATGCCGTGCGGGTGGCGGCGTCGGGGGCCTTGCGGCATCAGCGTTTCCGCCACGAGGACATGCGGGACGAGGGCGATCGGGACGAGTTCGGGCGCGGCATGACCGGGCCGGTCATCAACATCATGATGTTCCCGGCCGGGATCGATTTCGAGGGCGTGGAGTCGAGCCTGCACGTGGTCACCTCGGGCCCGATCGAGGACCTGTTCGTCAACTTCTACCAGCACGGTGCGGGCGCGCCGATCCATGTCGACTTCGCCGCGAATCCGCGCCTGTACGACGAGGATTCGCTGAGCAGGCATCACCGGCGATTCCTCGCCGTGCTGGATTCGCTGCTGGAGGCGGAGGTCGGAACACCTGTCGCTGCACTGGATTACACGGTGGCCGACGAGCAGCCGGTGCTGGCGGGTGCACAAGGGCCGGCGGCGCCGCAGCCGAAGCTGCTGCCGGAGATCCTGGCGGACGGCCTGCGCCGCGCCGGACCCGAGACGGTGGCCGTCATGGGCCGCGACCGGCGGCTGACCTACGGCGAGCTGGACGCGCTGTCGAATCGGCTGGCGCGCCGGATCGCGCGGGCCGGCGCTGCCGAATCTGGGGCGGGCATGCCGGAGACCGCGGCCGTCGGACCGGAATCGACCGTGCTGCTGGCACTTCCCCGTTCGGTCGAGGCGATGGTCGCGTTGTGGGCGGTGGCCAAGACCGGCGCGGCGTTCGTGCCGCTGGGTACCGCGCTGCCCGCCGACCGCATGGCGCGCATTGCCGCCGAGGCGGGCGCGACGATCGGCCTGACCCTCGCGGAATCGACTGCCACGCTGCCGGATTCGGTCCACTGGATCGCCCTCGACAACCTGCTGGACGAGGACGTGGCGCCGTCCGATCCGCCGCTCACCGCCGAGGAGGTGCGAGGGCGGCCGCGGGTCGGCAATCCGGCGTACGTGGTGTTCACCTCCGGATCGACCGGGGTGCCCAAGGGCGTGGCGGTGACCCATGCCGGATTGGCCGGGCTGGCCGCGGCGATCGTGGCGGCGTACCGGGTCGAGCCCGGTGCGCGGGTCCTGCAGTGCCTGAACCCGAGTTTCGATGCGTCGGTGCTGGAATGGCTGATGGCGTTCGCGTCGGGCACGACCCTGGCGGTGGCCGAATCGGATCCGGTGGTGGGCGTCGAATTGGCCGGGCTGGTCCGGGATTTCGGCATCACCCAGGTGTGTTCGACACCCGCGGTGCTGTCCACGCTGGAGCCGGATGCGCTCGACGGGGTGCGCGCGGTGTCGTCGGGCGGGGAGCCGACGCCGCCGGATATCGTGGCGCGCTTCGGGATCGGGCGGGACCTGCTGAATTCGTACGGTCCCAGCGAAACCACGGTGGCCGTCACCTATACCCGGGGGCTGGTGCCGGGCGTGAATGCCGGGCTCGGCGACCTCATTCCGGGTGCCGGGATGCTGGTACTGGATCGCTGGCTGCGGCCGGTGCCGATCGGGGTGGCCGGGGAGCTGTACGTGACCGGGCCGGGGGTGGCACGCGGGTACGTCGGCCGTCCCGGGCTGACCGCCGAGAGTTTCGTGCCCGCCCCGTCGGGTCCGGCCGGGGCCCGCATGTACCGCACCGGAGATCTGGTGCGCTGGACCGAGAGCGGCGTGCTCGAGTATGTGGGCCGCGGCGACTTCCAGGTGAAGCTGCGCGGTATGCGGATCGAGCTGGGTGAGATCGACGCCGTGCTCAACGCGCACTCGTCGGTGGAGATCGCGGTCACGGTGGCGCGGCCCGGTCCCGGTGGCGGCACCGTACTGGCCGCGTATGTGGTTCCGCACGCCGGTCAGGTGATCACCGAGCCCGAGCTGCTGGATCACGCCGCCCACCGCCTGCCGCCGTATATGGTCCCGGCGACCGTCACCGTGCTGGGCGCGTTGCCGCTCACCGCCAATGGCAAGGTGGATCGCCGCGCGCTGCCGGAACCCGTGGTGGCGCAACCGATGTCCGGTCGCGCGCCCGCCACCGCCACCGAACGCCTGCTCTGCAGCCTGTTCGCGGAGATTCTCGGGACCGAGGCCGGTCCGGACACCTCGTTCTTCGCCCTGGGCGGCGATTCGATCATGGCGATCACGCTGGTGTCGCGCGCTCGCGCCGCGGGCCTGGTCTTCTCCGCCCGTGAGGTTTTCGAGCACCGCACCCCGGCCGCCCTGGCGGCCGTGGTCACCCGGCTGGAGGACCGCCCGCAGCGGCTGCCCGAATTGCCGGGCGGTGGTGTCGGCCGCCTGCCGCTCACGCCGATCGCGGCCTGGCTGCTCGGTCGTCCCGGCTGGCGGCACTTCGCCCAGTCGATGGTGGTCCAGGTTCCGGCCGGGGTCGAACTCCCGGTGCTGCTGCGCGCCGTCCAGGCGCTGCTCGACCGCCACGATCTGCTCCGCGCCCGCCTGGTCGACACCGACGACGGGCTCCGCTTGGACGTTCCGCCGGCCGATGACATCGAGGCGGCGGCGCTGCTGACACACGACGACTGCGCGGCGGCCGACGTGTCCGGGGCGGCGATCGACCGAGCGCTGACATCGGCCGCCGGTCGGTTGGATCCGCGGGCGGGTGTGATGATCGCACTGAACTGGCTGGACGCCGGTCCGGCGCGGCCGGGCCGGTTGGCGATCGCGGTGCACCACCTGGCCTGTGACGCGGTCTCGTGGCGAATCCTGCTGCCCGACTTGATGTCCGCCTGGACGCAGGCCGCGGCGGGGACGAAACCCGAGCTGCGGGAGACCGGGACCTCGGTGCGCACCTGGGCGTATGCGCTGGAGGCGCTGGCGTCACCGGGCATCCCGAGCGCGCCGGCCGATGACTCGGAGGCCGTCGAATTGCCCTGGCCTGCCGGTGAACTCGGGTACTGGCGTGACGTGCTGGCCCCGGACGCCCTGATCGGGCGGCGCAGGCTGGACCTGGCGGTGGACACCCATCGGACCGCCCGGCGGATCGATATCGAGGTGCCGGGCGAGGTGTCGGCGGCGCTGATCGCCCGGCTCGCGGGCGCCTACCGCTGCGGCGTCGAGGACGCGCTGCTGGCGGCCCTCGCGCTGGCGCTGGCGCGCTGGCGGGACGGGCAGGATGCGGTCGCCGCCGGCACCGTGGTCACGGTCGAGCGGCACGGCCGCGACGAGGCCGCCGTACCCGGGGCGGACCTGTCGCGGACGGTCGGCTGGTTCACCACGCAGGTGCCGGTGCGGCTGGGACCAGTTGCAGTGGAAGGAGATTCGGGCGCGGCCAGCGCGGACAGCGCGTTGAAGACGGTCAAGGAACAGCTGCGGGCCGTGCCGCGCGGCGGCTTCGGCTACGGGCTGCTGCGCTACCTGAACACCCGGACGGCCCGGGAGCTCGCGGCACTGCCGGATCCGCAGATCGGATTCAATTATCTCGGGCAGATTCCCGAGCTCGCCGTGGGCGATTGGCTGCCGGTCGCGATGGGGGATCGGCTGGGCGGGCTCGCGGATCCGGATATGCCACTGGCGGCGGTCATCTCGGTGGACGCGGTCACGCTGGAGTCGGAGAGCGGGCCGCGGATCCGGGCGGTGTGGCAGTTCGCCGGCCACGCCGTCGCGGCGGGGGACGTGGAAGCGCTGGCGCGGGAATGGCTTTCGGCCGTCGGTGAGATCGCCGAGCTGGTGCGGCGACCCGACGCCGGTGGCCTCACCCCCGCCGATCTGCCGCTGCTGACCGTCGCGCAGCCGGAGATCGAATCGTGGGAGCGGGCTTTCGGCCGTCTCGCCGATGCCTGGCCGCTGACGCCGCTGCAGCGCGGTCTGCTGTTCCAGGCGCAACTGGCCGCGGGCGGCCCGGACGGCTACTCCGTGCAGGCGATCATCGATGTCGAGGCCGACCTCGACCGCGACCGGCTGACGGCCGCCGCCGAGGCGCTGGTCCGCCGCCACGATGTGCTGCGCGCCGGCTTCCTGGTCTCGGATACCGGTGCAGTGCAGGTTATTCCGGCCGAGGTCGCGGTGCCGTGCGCCTATCGGGAGGCGGTCGGCGCCACGCCGGAGGAGCTCGACGAGATCGCAGCGGCCGAACTGCGGGAACCGTTCTCGGTCGACCATCCGCCCCTGATCCGATTCCTGTGCATCGCGGCGGGGGAGCGGCGCTTCCGGCTGGTCATCACCAACCACCACCTGATCCTCGACGGCTGGTCCATGCCGATGCTGTTCGCGGAACTCATCGCCTTCTACGAAACCTCCGGCGACGACACCGGATTCGCGACGCCGGCCCCCTTCCGCACGCACCTCGAGTGGCTGGCCACCCGCGACAACAACCGGGCCCGGGAGGCCTGGGCGCAGTCCCTGTCCGGCCTCGACGGCCCGACCCTGATCGCCCCGACCGCACCGCGCGCCGACGCCGCGACCGCCCCGGTCGCCCACGAGGTGCCCCTGCCCGACGGTCTGCCGGACGCCCTGCGCCGCACGGCCGCGGCCTGCCAGGTCACTGTGAACACCCTCGTGCAGGTGGCCTGGGCGCTGCTGCTGGCCGAGCAGACCGGCGGCTCCGACATCGTCTTCGGCGCCACGGTGTCCGGCCGCCCGCCGGAACTGTCCGGCGCGGAGCGCATGGTCGGCATGCTGGTCAACACCGTCCCGGTCCGCATCGCCCTGGACCCGGCCGAATCGATCGCCGACCTGCTCACCCGCGTCCAGCGCGAGCAGGCCGCCCTGGCCGACCACCAGCACCTGGGCCTCGACGAGATCCAGGCCGCCACCGGCCTGGGCCCGCTCTTCGACACCGCCACCGTCTTCGAGTCCTACCCGGTGGACGCCGCGACCCTCACCGCCGCCACCCGCCAGGCCGACCTCACCGTCACGTCCCTGCGCGCCCAGGACGGCACCCACTACCCCCTCTCGCTGGCCGCCTACGCCGACAACGGCCTCCGCCTCGAACTGACCCGCTCCCCACACTATTTCGACGCCGATCAGGCCGATGCGCTGGCAGCATCGCTGTCCCGCCTGCTGGCCGACCTCACCGGCGACTCGCGCCGCCGCGCCGCCGGGCTGCGCGGCACTGACCCCGACGTTCTGGTCTCGATCCGACCCGGAGCCGAGTCCCGCGAGGTACAGCTCCTCCCGGATCTCCTGTCCGCCAACGGATACCCGGACACACCGGCGATCGTCGGCGCCGCATCGCCGGCCGACAGTGCGCGCAGCACTGCCGAGCTGACCTACGCCGAGCTGGCCGCCGCGTCGAATCGGTTGGCCCGGAGGCTGATCGAAGACGGCGCCGGGCCCGAGCGGGTGGTGCTGGTGGCCCTGCCGCGATCGGTGATGTCGATGGTCGCGGTGTGGGCCGTTGCGAAGACCGGGGCGGCGTTCGTGCCGGTGGATGTCACGCAACCGGCGGCGCGGACGAGCGCCATCGCCTCGGAATGCGGTGCGGTGCTGGGAATCACCTCGGATCAGGTGACGGATCTGCCCGGCGAGGTGGAATGGTTGCGGCTGGACAGCGATACGCCGGCCGCCGAGTGCGCGGCACTGTCCGCCGAGCCGGTCACCGATACCGACCGGCTCGCGCCCCTGCGCCCGGAGCATGCCGCCTATGTAGTGTTCACCTCGGGGTCCACGGGCACGCCGAAAGGTGTCGTGGTCTCGCACACCGGGCTGGCCAATATGGCGGCGGCCATGGCGGAACGCGGTGGCATCGATCGCGATTCGCGCGTGATGCACTGCCTCAACCCGGCTTTCGACGCGGCCATGCTCGTGTGGATGTCCGCGTTCGCCGCCGGAGCGACGCTGGTCGTCGCACCGCCGGAGGCGAGTGCGGGTGCGGAGCTGGCGGTCGCCATCCGCGCGGGCGCTGCCACCCACCTGACCTGTACGCCGAGCGTGCTCGCGACCCTCGATGCCGCAGACCTGCACGGAGTGCGGACGGTCGTCATGGGTGGCGAACCCTGCCCGCCCGCGCTGGTGACACGTCTGGGCCAGGGTCGCGCGTTCGTGAATTCCTATGGCCCGGCGGAGACCACGATCGCCGCGAGCTTCGGCGACCCGATGACGGCCGGCACCTCGACCCTGCTGGGCCACCCCGTGCCGGGAGCGTCTCTGCTCGTGCTGGACGCCTGGCTGCGCCCGGTACCGCTGGGCGCGGTCGGCGAACTGTATGTGCGCGGTTCGGGGCTGGCGCGTGGCTATGCCGGTCGCGCAGCGCTTTCCGCGAGCCGGTTCGTCGCCGACCCGTTCACCGCCGGGCAGCGCATGTACCGCACCGGCGACCTGATGCGCTGCACCGCGGACGGTTTCGAGTACGCCGGTCGCAGCGACTTCCAGGTGAAGATCCGCGGCATCCGGGTGGAGCCGGGCGAGGTCGACGCCGTCCTGCTGACGCATCCGGGCATCGAGGCCGCGGTGACCGTCGCCCGGCGCAATTCCGCCGGTGCGATGACGCTGTGCTCGTATGTCGCACTGTCGGATCCGGCGTCGGTGCCGGAACTGCTGGCCTGGGCCTCCGGCCGGCTGCCGCGCTACCTGATGCCCGCCGGCCTGCAGGTGCTGCCGGAGCTGCCGCTGACGGCGAGCGGCAAGGTGGACCTGCGCGCCCTGCCCGAACCCCGACTGGTACAGGCCGAATACGTCGTCCCGGCCGGTGCCGAGGTGGCCATCGCCGAGACCTATGCCGAGGTACTGGGGCTGGATCGCGTCGGTGCTCGCGACGACTTCTTCGCGCTCGGCGGCGATTCGCTCATCGCGACTCGCGTCGCCGCCCGTCTCACCGCCCACCTGGGCCGTGCCGTTCCGGTCCGCTCGCTCTTCGAGGCCCCGGTGGTCGCCGACCTGGCCGTGCGGCTGTCTGCCGCCGAGATCGACACCGCCGCACCCGCTCTCACCCGGACCGAGCGCACCGACCTGGTCCCGCTCTCCCCGGCCCAGCAGCGCATGTGGTTCGTCAACCGCTACGACCCCGCCTCCCCGGCCTACAACGTTCCGGTGGCGCTGCGTCTTTCGGGCCACCTGGACCAGGACGCCCTGCGCGCCGCGCTGCGGGATGTACTGGACCGCCACGAGACGCTGCGCACGGTCTACCCCGATATCGACGGCGTCGGCATGCAGCGGGTGCTCCCCGCCGAGGACGTCCCGCTCGACCTCGAACCGGTGCCGGTGTCCCTCGCCCGGCTACCCGAGGTCGTCGCGGACACCATCGGCCGTGGGTTCGATGTCACCGCGGCGGTCCCGCTCCGGGTCCAGGTGTTCATTGTCGGCGATCACGAAATGAGCTCGGCCGCAGCCGGTTACGGTCCGCGCGCCATGACGGACGGCCAGTTCGAAGAACACGTGGTCGTGCTGGTCGCGCATCACATCGCGACGGACGGCTTCTCGATGGCCCCGCTGACCCGCGATGTGGCCGCCGCCTATGCGGTGCGAGCCGCTGGGCAGGCGCCGGCGTGGGAGCCGCTGCCCGTCCAGTACGCGGATTACACGCTGTGGCAGCGGG
Source organism: Nocardia sp. NPDC046763 (assembly GCF_040645495.1). Classification (NCBI taxonomy): domain Bacteria; kingdom Bacillati; phylum Actinomycetota; class Actinomycetes; order Mycobacteriales; family Nocardiaceae; genus Nocardia; species Nocardia sp. NPDC046763. The sequence continues at coordinate 174,562 of NZ_JBEYYI010000017.1, forward strand.
ATCGGCTCGGCTTCGAGGCGGACACGGACTCGCTGGCGGCCCGGCAGCTCGAATACTGGTCGGACACCCTCGCCGGGGTGCCGGATCATCTGGAGCTGCCGACGGATCGGCCGCGTCCGGCCCGCGCCTCGCATCGGGCGGCCGAATGCACCGCCCGCGTGGACCGGGACCTGACCGCCGCGATCGACCGCTGCGCCCGCGCGCATCGGGCGACCCCGTTCATGGTGGTGCACGCCGCACTGGCCGTGCTGCTGTCCCGCCTCAGCGGCACCGCGGACGTGGTGGTCGGCACCCCGGTCGCGGGGCGCGGCGTGCGCGAACTCGACGACCTGGTCGGCATGTTCGTGAACACGCTGGTGCTGCGCACCGGTGTCTGCCCGGAGGAGGGTTTCGCCGCGCTTCTCGATCGGGTGCAGGACACCGATCTCGCCGCCTTCGAACACGCGGACGTGCCGTTCGAGCGGCTCGTGGAGGTGCTGGCCCCGGCCCGGTCGGACTCCCGGCACCCGCTCGTCCAGGTCATGCTGGTGTTCCAGAACCTGGCCATGCCGGAGCTCCAGCTGCCCGGGCTGACCGTGTCCCCGCTCGAATTGCCGCAGACCAATAGCCGTTTCGACCTGAGCCTCACGGTCATCGGCGACACCGACGGCATGGAACTGCGCTGCTGCTACGCCACCGACCTCTTCGATGCGTCGACCATGGCGGACTTCACCGGCCGACTGGTGCGGGTGCTGGCCGAGATCACGGCCGAACCCGCCCGCCCGGTCGGCGATCTTCCCCTGCTCACCGCCGCAGAGTACGAGCGGCTGCACGCGGTCGCGGAACCTGTCGCGTCCCCCCGCATGCTGGCCGACCTCATGGCCGACGCGGTCGCGGCGAACCCGGACGGCCTCGCCGTCGTCTGCGGGGACCGCCGGCTCACCTACCGTGAGCTCGACGCACGGGCCGAGCAGCTGGCGCGGCGGCTGACCGCGGCCGGCACCGGACCGGAAACACTGGTGGCCGTGGGCATTCCGCGGTCCATCGAATCGGTGCTGGCGATCTGGGCCGTCGCGCGGACCGGGGCGGCCTTCGTTCCGGTGGATCCGGCCTATCCGCCGGATCGGATCGCCCGGATCATCGACGTTTCGGGGGTATGTCTCGGTCTCACCGTGCGCTCGCAGCGGGACCGACTTCCGGGCACGGTGGAATGGTGGTGCCTGGACGACCGTGACACGGAGGAGTATCCGGTCGCGGTTCATGAAATCAGCAGGAACGCAGCCTATCCGGCGTACGTCATCTTCACCTCGGGATCGACGGGCGCACCCAAGGGGGTTGTGGTCTCCCACGCTGGTCTGGCGAATCTCGCTGCCGCGCAGCGGGACCGGGATGCACTCACCTCGGAATCCCGGGTCCTGCACGTCGCGTCACCGAGTTTCGACGCCTCCGTCGTGGAACTGCTGATGGCGGTGGGCGCGGCCGCCACCCTGGTGATCGCGCCCCCCACCGTCTTCGCCGGACCCGAGCTCGGTGAACTCCTCGCACGCGAACGGGTTTCGCACATCGCGCTCACGCCCTCGGCGCTGTCGACCGTGGATCCGTCCGGCCTGGACGATCTGCGCCTGATCGTCACCGGCGGCGAACCCTGCCCGCCGGAACTGGTCGACGCGTGGGCGGCCAAGGGCCGCAACCACTTCAACGACTACGGGCCTACCGAGGCCACGGTGACCGCCACCGGCGCGCCCGTGCATCCCGGTGCGCCGATCACCATCGGCCGGGCCGCGCCCGGCATGCGGACCCTCGTCCTCGACGACCGGTTGCGCCCGGTCCCGGACGGCGTGGTCGGCGAACTGTACCTCGCGGGAATCGGGTTGGCGCGCGGCTATCTCGGCCGCTACGACCTGACCGCCGCTCGGTTCGTGGCCGACCCGCACGGCCCGGCCGGCCGGCGCATGTACCGCACCGGCGACCTGGTACGACGTCGCGACGGGAACCTGGAATACCTGGGCCGCACCGACACCCAGGTCAAACTGCGCGGCCTGCGCATCGAGCTGGGTGATGTCGAGGCGGCGCTGACCGCGGAGCCCACGGTCGCGCGCGCGGTCGCGGTGGTCCGCGACGACGGGCGCGGCGGCATGCTCGCCGCCTACCTGGTCGCCGCGGACGGCACGGAACCCGATCCCGTGGCTCTGAAGAAGGCGGCCGCGCAACGACTCCCGTCCTACATGGTGCCGTCCGCCATCACGGTGCTGCCCGACCTGCCGCGCACCGCCAACGGCAAACTGGACCTCGATGCTCTGCCCGCACCGCAGCTGGTGGCCGGGGAGCAGCGACCGCCGGAGGGGCCCGTCGAGACGGCGGTGGCGGCGGCCTTCGCCGAGGTCCTCGGCGTCGACCAGGTCTGGCGTGACGACGATTTCTTCGCCCTCGGCGGCAATTCGCTCATCGCCACCCGGGTGGTGGCGCGGCTCGGCGCGGCACTCGACACGGCCATCCCGGTACGCGCCCTGTTCGACGCCCCGACGGTGGCCGAGCTGGCGGCGCTCGTCGCCTCCGGTGGCGCATCGGATCGTCCGCGCCCGGGACCGCGTCCGCGTCCGGAGCGCGTCCCGTTGTCGGCGGCGCAGCAGCGCATGTGGTTCCTCAACCGCTACGACCCCGCCTCGCCGCTCTACAACATCCCGGGGGCCTTCGAAATCACTGGTGCACTGGATATTTCGGTGCTGCACGAGGCGCTCGACGATGTCGTCGCCCGGCACGAGACACTGCGCACCATCTATCCGGTGGGGCCGGACGGCCATCCGTACCAGCAGATCCTGCCCGCGACGGCGGGTTTGCTGCCGATCACCGAACTCGAGGTGGCGGAGGCGGATATCGCGGCGGCCCTGATCGTCCAGCTGTCCCGCGGCTTCGACATCACCCGCGAGACGCCGCTGCGGGTCTGCATGCTCCGCGTCGCGCCGGACCGCACGGTGCTGGCCATGGCCGTGCACCACATCGCGGCCGACGGCTGGTCCATGGCCCCGCTGGCCCGGGATGTCATGTACGCCTTCGTCGCTCGCTCGAGCGGGGTGGCGCCCGAGTGGACTCCGCTCCCGCTGCAATACGCCGACTACGCGCTGTGGCAGCACGAACTGCTCGGCTCCGACCGCGATCCCGGCAGCCTGGCCAGCCGTCAGCTCGAGTTCTGGCGCACCACCCTGGCCGGGGTGCCCGAGGTTCACGCGTTGCCCACCGACCGCCCGCGCCCGGAGGTTCCGTCCGGATCCGGCGACCGCATCGAATTCACCGTTCCCGCAACGGTTCACGACCGCATCCAGGTACTTGCCCGCAGCCACGGTGCCAGCCCGTTCATGGTGGTGCATACCGCACTGGCCGTCCTGCTGGCGCGGCTGTCCGGCCGGACCGATATCGCCATCGGCTCGGTGGTCGCGGGCCGTGGCGACGGCGAATTCGACGACCTGGTCGGCATGTTCGTCAATACCGTGGTCCTGTGCTCGCAGCTCGATCCCGCCGCCGGCTTCGCCGACACCCTCGACGCCGTGCGGCAGGCCGACCTGGCCGTCTACGGCAATATGGACCTGCCGTTCGAGCGGCTGGTGGAGGCGCTGGCCCCCGCCCGCTCCACGGCGCACCACCCGCTGTTCCAGGTGCTGCTCGCCTTCCAGAACCTGCAGACCGAGGCAACCACGCTGCCCGGCTTGGAGATTCGGCCCATGGAGGCGCCCGCACCCGGATCGAAGTTCGATCTGGAATGGATGCTGGCCGAACAGTTCGGGGCGGCGGGGGAACCGGCGGGCATCACCGCCTCCCTCACCTTCACCACCGACCTGTTCGATCGCGGTACCGCCGCCACCATGGTCGACGGCTTCCTCGCGCTCCTGGACGCGGCGACCGCTTCCCCGATGAAGGCGATCGGCACGCTCGCCGTGACGCCTGCCGAGGGGACCCCGCTGCCCGCGCTCATCGTGCATCCCCAGGACGACGCCGCCGTGGTGAATCCGCGGCCCGCCCCCGCCCGCCGGGCCTACCGCGCCCCGCGGACCGACGCCGAACGCACCCTCGTCGACGCCTTCGAGACTGTGCTGGAATCCCCGCGAATCGGCGTGGACGACAACTTCTTCGACATCGGCGGCAACTCCATGGGAGCGGTCCGCCTCGTCACCCTGGTGCGCGAGCACACCGGTATCCCCATGCCCCTGCAGTGGATGTTCCTCGACCCGACGCCGGCCGCGCTGGCGGAGCGCCTGGTCGAGGCCGCCGACCAGCCGGGGGTGGAGGCGTCTATGCGGGTGCTGCTGCCGATGCGCCCGCAGGGCGACGCGCCGGCCCTGTTCTGCGTGCACCCGGCCATCGGACTGGCCTGGTGCTACGGCGGATTGGTGCAGTACATCGATGGTGACCGCCCCATCTACGGCATCCAGTCGCCGGGCGTCACCGACGGCGGCACCGCCGACCGCACCGTGCGCGAGCTGGCCGTCCGGTACGTCGAGGAAATCCTCCACGTCCAGCCCGAGGGCCCGTACCACCTGCTCGGGTACTCGGCGGGCGGGCCGCTCGCGCACGCCATGGCCGTCGAATTGCGCCGCCGCGGTGCGGAGGTGCCGTCGCTGGTCATGATCGACTCGCGCGCCGACGTCGCGGTGCCCGACGACAGCGCCCTGCCGCCGCTCTCGATGCTGCTGGCCGAATTCGGCGGCATCGACATCCCGCCGGAGCTCGAGCACCTCACGCCCGCCCAGGCGGCGGATCTGCTGGCGGCGTCCGGAATCACCTTCACCGCAACCGAACTGGAGAACTTCTACAGCGATCTGCAACACCTGCTGCGCCAGATCGCGGCCCACGAGCACGAGGTATTCGACGGCGACCTGCTCTTCTTCACCGCCGCCCACAACCCGGACCCCAATCCGAACGTGACCACCTGGCAGCCCTATATCGGCGGCAGCATCCAGGATCGGCCGCTCCCGTACAGCCACAACGAGATGATCACCGCCCAGGCGCTGACCGTCATCGGACCCCTCGTGGACGCCTACCTGCGGCGGTGATGCCGCGCAAAGCGCGCGATCCCGCGCCGCCGCTGGGGAAGAATGGCACTGGAAACCCGATTGGTTACGGAAGGTTCGGGCGAGTGTCGGTGAACGGGAAACGGCGACTGCTGGGGGCGGCGGCGGTGGGGCTGGGTGCGCTCGGCGCGGGCGAGCTGCTGGCCGCGGCCAGGGGCGGGTCCGTGCTCGACGGAATCGGGCGGCTGGCCGCCGACTACGCGCCCGTGCCGGTGGTCGAGACCATGGTGGCGCAGGCCGGGGAGCACGACAAGGAGCTGACCCGGCTCGGGGTGGCCCTCGGCGGCGTCGCCGCGGCCGCCGGGATGGCTCTGCTGCCGGCGTGGCTGCGGACCCCCGCCGCGATGGCCTTCGGCGCGGGAACGGCGGCCGCGGCACTGCGCAGCGTCAACCGGTCGGTGCCCGGCGTGGCCGGTGGCATGGCCGCGGCGGCGCTGCTGCGCGCGGGACTGCGCCGCTCCACCGGGACCCGTCACGAATTGCTGTGGGCGACAGCGGGAACCGCCATGCTCGCGGCCGCCGAGGTGCTGGTGCGCCGCGAGGATCTGCGGCACCGCGAGGTGGCACGGCGGTCCGGGTCGTGGGGCGCGCACGCACCCGTCCCCGAGGACGGCCTCGGGGTGGAACCGGGACTGTCGCCCCTGATCACGCCTGCGAGCAAATTCTATGTGGCGGACGTGAATTCGCGGCCACCGCGCATCGACCCCGCCCAGTGGCGGCTGGCCATCGGCGGCCGGGTGGCCCATCACCTGCGGTTGTCGCTGGCCGAACTGGCCGAGCAGGCCGTGGAATTCGACGCCGTCATGGTGTGCGTGCACAATACGGTCGGCTCGGGCCGCTGCGGCAATGCCCGCTGGTTCGGTGTCCCGCTGACCGCGCTGCTCGACCACGCCGTCCCGGAAGCCGGGGCGACCCGGCTGGTCACCCGCGCCGCCGACGGCTACACCATCTCGCTGCCACTGGAACCGTTGCGCACCGGCGAATGGTCCGGCTACCTGGTCATCGGCATGAACGGCGAACCGCTGCCGCCCGAACACGGCTTCCCCGCACGGGTTTTCGTACCCGGCATCTACGGGCAGTACTCCGGCGCGAAGTGGATCACCGAGCTCGAACTGGCCGACGACACCCATGTCGACTACTGGTGCAAGCGCGGCTGGCCGGTCGAACCGCTGTGGGTGCGCCCGCAGGCCCGCATCGATGTGGCCACCTGCGGCGGCACGAATTCCGGCAAGTTCACGGTCGCGGGCGTGGCCTGGGCCCCGCCCCACGGGGTCGCGGGTGTCGAAATCCGCATCGACGAAACGGAATGGCTCCCGGTCGAACTCGGCTCCGAACTGGCGCCGGCCGCCTGGCGGCGCTGGCGCACCCTCGTCGATCTCCCGCCGGGCGTCCACACCCTCCAGGCCCGCGTGACCAGCCGCTCCGGCGAGGTCCAGAACTCTGCCGAACGTCCGCCCTTCCCGCTCGGCCCGGGCGGCCTGCACACGGTCACGGTCACCGCCTAGTCCGCCGCGGGCACCGGCCATGACATCTGTCATGCCCGAGTAGTGACGGACGACGGAGGTGCCGCGGACCCCGGCGGCCGACAGTGGAGCTATGAACGCTACTGCTGATGGCCTTGCGGTCCAGCGACCCGGGCACGGGTCGGCTCCGGCCATCGAGATACGGGGTCTGGTCAAGACTTTCGCCGCGCCCGGTGGGACGGTGCGTGCCGTGGACGGACTGGATCTCACGGTGCGGCCGGGGGAGATCGTCGCCTTCCTCGGGCCCAATGGGGCCGGGAAGACGACGACCATCGATATGCTGCTCGGCCTTGCCCGGCCGGACGCGGGAGAGGTGCGGGTCTTCGGCGCGACACCCGCGGAAGCCATTGCCGGGGGCCGGGTTTCGGCGGTCATGCAGTCCGGCGGGCTGCTGCCGGACCTGACCGTGGGCGAGACCGTGCGCCTGATCAGCACCCTGCACGCGAGCCCGCGCCCGGTCAGGGAGGTGCTGGTGCGGGCCGGGATCGACGACATCGCCGACCGGCCCGTCGGCAAATGCTCCGGCGGCCAGCAGCAGCGGCTGCGCTTCGCGCTGGCCCTGCTGCCCGATCCCGACCTCGTCGTGCTCGACGAACCCACCACCGGCATGGATGTCGAAGGGCGGCGCGACTTCTGGCACGCCATCCGCGACGACGCCCGCCTCGGCCGCACCGTCCTGTTCGCCACCCACTACCTCGACGAGGCCGACGCCTACGCCGACCGCATCGTGCTGGTGCGGGCCGGGCGGGTGGTGGCCGACGGCAGCGCCGCCCGGATCAAGAACCTGGCCGCGGGCCGCACCGTCAGCGCCACCCTGCCCGCCGCCGATCCGGCGCGGCTCCTCGCCCTGCCCGGCGTCGACGAGGTGGAGCAGCGGGGCAGCCGGATCATCGTGCGCGCCAAGGACTCCGACGTGGTGGCTCGCTATCTGCTGACCGCCACCGAGGCCGTAGATCTGGAGATCTCCGGACACAACCTGGAGGATGCGTTCCTCGCCCTGACCACGACGGGAGACCACCGGTGACCACCCTCGACACCCGGCCCGCACGACAGCTGGGCGGCTTCCGGCCCGCCTTCCTGAACCTGGAACTGCGGCGCACCCTGCGCGACAAGCGCACGGTCCTGTTCGCCCTGGTCATGCCGCCGCTGTTCTTCATCATCTTCGGCACCAGCGCCGGCTATCGCAGCGAGGGTTTCGGCACCGGCAATGCCACCGGCTACGTCATGGTCTCTATGGCCGTCTACGGCGCGTTGCTGGCGACCTCCACCGGCGCGGCCCGGGTGGCCGTCGAACGCGCGGCGGGCTGGAGCCGCCAGCTGCGGCTGACCCCGCTGCACCCGCTGGCCTACATCGCCACCAAGATCCTGGTGGCCATGGTGCTCGGATTACTGTCGGTGACAGTGGTTTTCGTGGCCGGAGCGATCTTCGGCGCACACCTGCCGGCGTCGGCGTGGGCGAGCTGCTTCCTGATCGCCTGGCTGGGCTCGCTGGTCTTCGCCGCCTTCGGCCTGTTCATGGGCTATCTGCTGCCCGCGGAGAACGTCATGCAGCTGCTCGGCGTTTCCCTGGCCCTGCTGTCCTTCGCCGGCGGCCTGTTCAACCCGCTGCACGGCTGGTTCGAGATCGTCTCGAAACTGGTGCCCACCAACGGAATAGCCGTCCTCGCCCGCGCCCCCTTCGCCCAGCCCAGCGCCGCGGGCATCGTCCTGGCCATTGTGAACGTCCTAACCTGGGCGGCCGTTTTCATCCTCGGCTCCGCCTACCTCTTCCGCCGTGACACCGCACGCTGAGCAATCCGGGGACGCCGGCCCGGCCGAGCGCACCGCCCGGCCGGTCCTGTTCGGTGTAGCGTCCGGCTCTGTGGACGCGGAGGAAGAGGGCATTCGGCGACGTCGGCGGTTCGGGGCGGTGTTCGCGGCGGTGTGGGCCGTGTATCTGATCGAGCCGTTGCGGCGGGGCTGGGAGCTGGACAACCCGATGGCCCGGGTGTACACGCTCGCGGTGATCGTGGCTTTCGGCGCCTGCTACATCTGGTCGTACTGGAGGCTGGTGCGGGGCAGCCGTCCGGTGAGCGGGGCGTGGCCGCCCGATCCCGAACTGCGGACGGTGCTGATTCCACTGGCCACGCAGGCGGTTCTGATCGCGGCGGCCGCGGTCACGCTGCATTCCGTGGTGCTGGGCATGAGCGTCTACATGGCCTCCTATATCGGCTTCAGCGCACCGGTCCGGTGGGCGATCCCGCTGGAGCTGGCGCTGATCGTGGCGTTCGGGGTGGCACCGCAACTGGCCACCGGGCAGCCGCCGGGCTACGGGCTCATCCAGTCGATCGCATTGGCGGGCTTCGCGGTCGGCGGGATTCGCGTGATCCTGGTGCGCAATTACCAGCTGTACCTGGCGCGCAAGCAGCTCACCGAGCTGGCCGTGGCGGAGGAACGACTGCGGGTCGGGCGCGACGTGCACGACATCCTCGGCCACTCGCTGACCGTCATCACGGTGAAAACCGAACTGGCGCAAAGATTCATCGATCTCGACCCGGACCGGGCGAGGACCGAGATGGCCGATGTGGAGCGGCTGGCCCGGGAGGCCCTGGCCGGAGTGCGCACCACCGTCGGCGGCCTGCGTGAGGTGTCGCTGGCGGGTGAGCTGGCCAATGCCCGCACCGCGCTTCGCGCCGCCGAAATCGAGGCCGAGCTACCGGATTCCGACGACCTGCCGATTCGTCACAGCGTGGTGTTCGGCTGGGTGCTGCGTGAATCCGTCACCAATGTGGTGCGGCACAGCGGCGCGGCCCACTGCCGGGTGCTGGTCACCCCCACCAGCATCGAGGTGTCCGACGACGGCGTCGGCATGAACGATTCGGCGCGCACCGGCTCCGGCCTGTCCGGCCTGCGCGAGCGGGTGCAGGCCACCGGCGGCATCCTCACCCTGGCCAACCGGCCGGAGGGCGGATTGCGGGTGCTGGCAAGCTTTCCGGCGACCATCAAGGACCCAGAATGATCAAACTGCTGCTCGCCGACGACCAGGCCCTGGTGCGCGGCGCGCTCGCCGCCCTGCTCAGCCTCGAGCCCGACCTCGAGGTGGTCGCCGAGGTGGGCCGGGGCGACGAGGTCCTCGCCGCGGTCGCGCGCACCGCCCCCGACGTGGCCCTGCTGGACGTGGAAATGCCCGGCCAGGACGGTATTTCGGCCGCGGCGCAGGTGCACGCGGCCCACCCCGAGGTCCGCATCCTCATGGTCACCACCTTCGGCCGCCCCGGCTACCTCCGCCGCGCCATCGACGCCGGCGCCTCGGGCTTCGTCGTCAAGGACACGCCCGCCCGGGAATTGGCCGATGCCGTGCGCCGAGTCCACATGGGCCTGCGCGTCGTCGACCCCGCCCTCGCCACCGAAACGCTCACCGCCGGAACCTCACCCCTGACCGCCCGCGAACGCGAGGTCCTCGCCGCCGCGGCCAACGGCGCAACCGCCGGCGCGATAGCCCAACAACTCCACCTGTCCGAAGGCACGGTCCGCAACCACCTGTCCTCCGCAATCGGCAAGACAGGCACCCGAACCCGAGCCGAAGCAGTACGAGCCGCCGAACGTCTCGGTTGGCTCTGACCTGTGCTCCTTGCGCGTTCGAATCGTCGTCCGGGCAGACCTCAGAACCTCCCGCCGCGGCTGATGCGGCGGGAGCCGTCGGAGCCGCCGAAGGAGCCGGGCCCGTAGCTGCTGCCCCCTCCTCCGAAACCTCCTCCGCCGCAGCGGTATTCGTTGCCCATGCCGCGGAGCATGCCGTCGATGAGAATGCCGCCGAGGATGGCGCCGGTTTGGGAGCCGGAGGTGACGCGGTGCTGCCGGGCCTGCCAGTCTCGGACGGCGGCCTGGGCGGTGTGGAGGGCACGGGCGCCGAGTTCGGCTGCGCGCTGGGCGGATTGCAGTGCGCGATCCGGATCGGTGGGTGCGAGCTGCTCGGCCTGTTCGAGGCTGCGCTGGGCCTCGGCGAGGCGGGTGCGGGGTTCGGCGTCCACGCCGCCGCGGCGGGTGCTGATGAAGTCGGCGGCGGCATTGACCTGGCTGCGGGCGGCCGTCAGGGTGTGGTCGAGGCGGCGGCGCAGGTCGTCGGCTGCCCGCTTGCGGTCGGTTGCGGACGCGATGGCCTGATCGAGGGCGGTGTCGGCGGAGATGGCCCGCCGGAAGACGCCGAGCGGGTTGGTGGCCGCGTCGGTGGTGGCCTGGTCCAGCGCGGTGCGGGCAGCCGCTGTGGCGCTGGGCAATTCGGTCCCGCCGTGTTCGGAGAGTCCGGCCGCGGTGGCGAGGTCACGGTGCAGTTCCTCGATGATCGCGGGCAATCCGGCGCGGGCCTGGTCGATATCGACGGCGGCGGTGTCGACCGCGTCGAGCAGCGTGCGCGCGGCGCCCACGGCGGATTCGGCGGTGCGGATGTCCGCGACCGCCGCGCCCTGCTGGCCGACGGGTTTGGCGACCGCGGCCCGGCCGTCCTCGATCGTCTGCTCCGCGAAGCCGATTCGCTCCTGCGCCATGCTCACATTGTCGCGGACGGGCGCGATCACCGAGGCCGGGTGATCGGCCACCAGCTGGGTGAGCATGGCCTGCGATTTCGGCAGCCGCGCGGTCAGCTCCACCATGGCCCGGGTCAGCGCGTCCAGCCGCTCCCCGGCATTGATGAGCAGATCGCGCATGGCGTCGAATTCGCCCACCTTGGCGTCGAGTTCCCGATTCGCGCTGCCGCAGCTGGTGATCAGCTCGACCAGCATGCGCTGCTGCTGGTCGGGTGTCTCGGGAATATCGTCATCGAGCTGCTGGCGGATCGAGAAGGCTTTGGCCAGCGCGTTCTTCGCGCCGGTGAGCGCGGCGGTGAACGGCGCGGTGGCGGTGGTCCCGAATTCGTCGGTGGCCAGCCGCAATTCCTCGGTGCTGGTGCGAATGGCGTTGTCGGTGTCGACGAGGGTTTCCTTGGACACCGCGTCCAGGACGACCAGGGGGAGGGCTTCCAGCGCCGCGGTATCGGTCGGATCGGTCTTGCGGGCCGAGTCCATCACCGAGCGCTCGCGCCGCATCTTTCGCCGCCGTGACCACAGCCACGCGCCCAGCACCGCCAGCGCCCCCACCAGCGCCAGGATCAGCAGCGTCCCGAGAACGACGCCACCGGACCCGCTCATGGCGTGCGACAGCCCGCTCGCCGTGGCCAGCCCGGCTCCGGCCCAATCCCCGTCCCGCAGCTTGGGTTCGACCTGGTCGATCAGCAGCTTGTCCAGGTCCTTGTCGCTGACCGACTTGGGCAGCGTTCCCGTGAAGGCGTAGGCCCGATCGTCGATGGCCACCGACAGCAACACGTCCCGATCTCCGAACCCGGACAGCCGCGCGGTCTGCTCGCCCCACGAATGTGAGTCCATCCCATTGAAATTGCGCACGTAGACGACCCACAGCCGCTCGTGGTCGCGCGAGTACAGCGAGTCGACGGCCTGCTGCAGTTCCGCGGTCTGCCCCCGATCGAGCGCGCCGGCATTGTCGGTCACGTAGCCGGGCAACCGAAGCGGCGCTTCGGCCGTGGCCGGTGCGGCCCACCGGCCGACGAGGGCCGAGGCCAGGAGCAAGCCGATCACGAGGAGGAACAGCTGCTTCGGTGGCCGCATGCTTCGAATCTAACTCTGGAACGCTGAGGGTCGGTTTCTTCTGCACACTGTGTCGACGGCCATGACTACGATCGGGGAGTGATCACGATCGATTCGCCCTACACAGGACACGTCTCGCCCGGCTCCAACCCGCAGCAGCGTGAGGTGCCGGGTGCGCGCATCGTGAAAATGTCGGTAGGCCGTATGGACAACAACACCTACCTGGTGCAGTGCGCCGCCACCGGCGCGACGCTGCTCATCGACGCCGCCAATGAGGCGGACCGGATTCTCGAGCTCATCGGCCAGGAGGCGCCGGGCCGGGTGGAGCTGATCGTCACCACGCATCAGCACCGGGACCACTGGATCGCGCTGCCGGATGTCGCGAAGGCGACCGAGACTTCCACCGCCGCCCACGCGCTGGACGCTGAGCCGCTGCCCGTCACCCCGGCCCGGCTGCTCGCGGAGGGCGACCGGATCCAGGTCGGTGACCTTGAGCTGGAAGCCATCCACCTGCGCGGGCACACGCCCGGCTCGGTCGCACTGGCCCTCACCGACGGCGCCGGCCGCACTCACCTCTTCACCGGCGATTCGCTGTTCCCGGGTGGTGTAGGCCGCACCCTCTCGCCGGAGCAGTTCACCTCGTTGCTCGGCGATGTCGAGACCAAACTCTTCGGCCGCTACCCCGACGACACCGCGGTGTACCCAGGCCACGGCGACGACACCACCCTCGGCGTGGAGCGCCCGCAGTTGCCCGAGTGGCGGCGACGCGGTTGGTGAAACTCCGGAACCGCCCGACCGAACCGGACCGGCTGATCCGGGACACGACCTCCGTCAACCTCCCGGGCGGACACGGTGTGCTGCGCTGGGCCCGGCGACTGCTGGTCGGCTCGCTGCTCATGGGCGTCCTGGTGGTGGGCGGCACCGCCGTGCGGGTCTGGCAGGTGGCCCGCATCGACGACTACACGCCCGCCGACGCCATCGTGGTGCTGGGCGCGGCCCAGTACGACGGCACGCCCTCGTCGGTGTTCGAGGCGCGACTCGACCAGGCGTACAAGCTGTTCCGCAAGCAGATCGCGCCCATGATCGTCACCGTGGGCGGTAAGCAGGTCGGTGACAATTACACCGAGGCGGCATCGGGCAAGAACTATCTGAAAGACCGTGGCGTGCCGGAAGGTCGGATCCTGGCCGTCGAAACCGGTTCCGACACCCTGCAGAGCGTGGAGGCGGTGTCGAGAGCGCTACTGGCGCGCGGCAAGTCGTCGGTGGTGCTGGTCAGCGACCCCTGGCATTCGCTGCGCACCCGCACCATGATGCGTGACGCCGGGCTGGCCGCCTGGACCGCGCCCACTCGAACCGGCCCGGCGGTGTACACCCGGGAATCGCAGGCGCACGGCATTTTCCGCGAGACCTTCGCCTTGCTCTGGTACCAGCTGACCCATTTTTCGGCGGATTTCAAATACACGGCGGATCAGTGAGTGATGAACGCGCGTATCGACTATGACGGTGTGTACTCCGAAGCCGATCGGGAACGAATGGTGCCCGAAACCGAGCGGACCGCGGGACTGAGCTGGTCGCCGTGCCCGGCCCGGCGGAGTGAATTCGCGCGAGATCGGGCGCGGGTGCTGCATTCCGCGGCGCTGCGACGTTTGGCGGACAAGACGCAGGTAATGGGTCCGCGCGACGGGGACACACCGCGCACGCGGCTGACCCATTCGCTGGAGGTCGCCCAGATCGGCCGCAGCATCGCCGACAGCCTGGGCTGTGATCCCGATCTGGTGGATCTGGCCGGGATGGCGCACGACATCGGCCATCCGCCCTACGGCCACAATGGCGAGAAGGCACTCGACCAGTTCGCCCACGCGCACGGCGGTTTCGAGGGCAATGCGCAGAACCTGCGCATCCTCACCCGGCTGGAGCCGAAGGTCATCGACGATCAGGGGGTCAGCTTCGGGCTCAACCCGACCCGGGCCGCACTGGACGCCGTCATCAAATACCCCTGGGGCAGAACGGGTCCCGGCTCCAAGTTCGGCGCGTACGGGGTCGACATGGAGCGCCTGGACTGGGTCCGCAAGGGTGCGCCGGATCGCAGCCAGTGCCTGGAATCGCAGATCATGGACTGGTCCGACGATGTCGCGTACTCGGTGCACGATGTCGAGGACGGGGTGATCGTGGGCCGCATCGATCTGCGGGCGCTGGCCGACCCGGTCGAACAGGTCGCGCTCGCGGAACTCGGTGCGCGTCAGCATCCTTCGCTGACACTGGAGGAACTGGTCGCCGCCGCCCAGCGGCTCTCGGAGATGCCGGTGGTCTCCGCCGCCGCCGAATACGACGGCTCCCTGCGCGCCTCCGTGGCCCTGAAACGACTGACCAGCGACCTGGTGGGCCGCTTCGCCACCGCCGCGGTCGAGGCCACCCGCGCCGCCTGGGGCGGACGCCAATTGTCGCGCTACACCGCCGATCTGGAGGTGCCGCGCATCGTGGCGGCCGAGGTCGCGGTGCTCAAGACCATGGCGCTGCGCTACGTGCTCTCCGACCCCATCCACCGGGTGCGCCAGGCCGGGCAGCGCGAACGCATCCTGCTGGTCGCCGACCGGCTGCTGGCCGCCGCTCCGCACGGGCTGGACCGGCTGCTGCTGCCGTGGTGGGAGGCGGCCGGCGACGATACCGCACGGGTGCGGGTGATCGTCGACCAGATCGCGTCCTACACCGAGAGCCGCCTGGAACGGGTCGCCGCCGCGATACCCTGAATCCGGTGGAACCGGCGGCAGGGGGTGCGATGTCACGCGAGGTGGACGGCATGGTCGACCTGGATCGGTACCCGCTGGACCGGAGGTCGGTGGCACGGCTGCGCGAGGTGATCGAGCGGTCGCAGGCGGACTTCCTGGTCAGCGGTGTCACCGTGCTGCCCGAATTCCTGCGCCCCGCCGCGGTGACCGAGATGGCCGCGGATGTGCTCTCCGACGGGCTGGGCGACGCCATGCGGTTCGAGTACACCGTCGCGTGCGACCGGATTCCGGACTCCTCGCCGCTGAAGGCGCTCTACCACTGGGAACCATTGCGGGAGTTCGTGTCCTACCTGGTGGGGGAGCAGGCGTACCGCTCGGCCGACGAGCTGGGGGCCATGACGGTGCAGATCCACGAGAACGGGGATGCGCAGGACTGGCACTACGACATGTCCGATTACACGGTGATGCTGCACATCGTCGCGCCGGAGCGGGGCGGGGCGCTCGAATACATTCCGCTGCCCGGGGCTTTCATCGAGCGCGGGGGTGGGCTGCCCATGCGGCATCGGCACATGGTGAGGATGCTGCCGACCGTGCCGGGGACATTGGTGCTGCACGCCGGGCGGCGATCACGGCATCGGGTGACGCCGGTGCAGGGGGAGATTCCGCGGGTGAGCGTGCACATGGCGTTCAATGCACAGCCGGGGCAACGGCTCAACGCACACGTGCGGCGGCATCTGTTCGGGCGCGAGGAGTGATGCTGACGCCTCGGGTCTCGCGGGGCATGCGTCCGCACTGGCTCCGAATCGGGAGGCCCGCTGATCAGTTCGCGGTATGCATGGCCACATAGTGCGCGATGCATTCGCCCGGCGGGCCGTCGGCCACGATGCGGCCCTCGTCGAAGACCAGCACCCGGTCGAAGTCGGCGAGCAGGTCCAGATCGTGTGAGACCACTATCAGCTGCTGCGGAAGTTCGTGCAGCAGACGGGAGACGCGGCGGGTGTTGCGCAGGTCGAGCAGCGTGGTGGGCTCGTCGAACACGACGTACTTCGGTCCCACCGACAGCACCGCGGCGATCGCGAGCAACTGCTTCTGCCCGCCGCTGAGCAAATGCGCCGGATGGTCGCGGAATTCGGTGAGACCGTATTCGGCGAGGGTCGCGCCGACGCGGTCCGGGATCTCGGATTTGGCGACGCCGTGGTGCTTGAGCCCGAAGGCCAGATCCTCGGCGACCGTCGGCATGACGATCTGCACATCCGGATCCTGGAAGACGAATCCGACCAGTTTGCGAACGGCCCTGCCCTGCTTACGGGTATCGAGCCCGTCGACCCGCACTCGCCCGTCGGTGGGCACCTGCAGCCCGTTGAGCAATCGCGCGAATGTGGACTTTCCGGACCCGTTGGAGCCGATGACGGCAATCCGGTTCTCGCTCAGACACAGATCGAGGTCGCGCAGCACCTCACGCTCCCCGAACCGATGCGAGACGCCGTCGAGTTCGATCATGCCCGCGCCGGAATCATGGGGTACGCCCTTTTGACCGCTACCGCGGCCAGCGAGCCGATCACGGTCTTGACCACATCGCCCGGCAGGAACGCCACCGAGGTGGTGATCGCCTTGCCCAGCGAGATGTGCGCGGCCGCGGCCATCCACGGAATGCCGATGGCGTACAGCACGATCGCACCGCCCAGAAAATTGATCAGCAGGGCGATGGGCAGGTTGTAGTACCGCCACAGGCGTTCGGTGAGCAGCCCGATCACCAGTGCGCCGATCGGATAGGCGATCACGAAGCCACCCGTCGGGCCCATGATCACCGACAGCCCGCCGCGCCCGCCCGGCAGCACCGGCAGGCCGGCGAAGACCAGCACATCGAACAGCAGGATGGCCAGCGCACCGCGCTTGGCGCCCAGAATCGACCCGGCCAGGATGACGCCCAGGGTTTGTGAGGTGAACGGCGCGAAGGCTCCCGGCAGCTGAATGAGCGGGAAGAATCCCAACACCACCATGATTGCCGCGAACAGCGCGATCTGCGCCAAATCCCTACTACGCACCGGGGCATCCTAAATGGCCGCGGTTCGAACCCCTCAGTCCAGGCCGCGGGCGTCCAGCGCCTCGCCGACCCCGTCGGCCATGCGGAGTGTGCGGATCAGTAGCGGAACCAGGAAGACCGTGCTGCGCTCGATGCCGCGGGCGCGCTGGGCCGAGCGCACGAGTTCGGCCTGGTCACGGATGACGGGGATGAATCGGATGGTCATGGCGACCAGCAGGCCCACACGTTCGGGACGGACGCCCAGCGGCCGGAGCGGACCGAGCGCCCGCTCGATGGTCTCGACCATGGCCGAGGTGCGTGTGGTCAGTGTCACCAGATTGGCCAGCAGGACCAGTGTGAGCAGCCGCTCGCCGACCAGGATCGCGGTGTGCCAGCCGGTGAAGATCACCTGCGCGACCACGATCAATACGAGAAACGGAGCCAGCCCGAGTACCTGCCGCCCGGTCGTCCGCCACGGAATCCGCGCGACCGCATACAAACCCAGCACCACCGCCAGCGCGACCCCCACCCACACGATCGACGCCACGAAGAACAACGCCGTCCCCGCAACCGCCAGCACCAGCACCTTCACCCCGGCCGGCACGGCATGCACCGGCGTCCGGGCATCGTGATAGAGGCTGAGCACCGATAGATCCTCGCACCCCGGTCCTATAGTTAGTCGTTGGGGACGGGACAACTGATTTCGCTGCGAGTGGGGTAACTCGTCGGGTACGTCCGAAATTTTCGTGGCACCCGACCGCCGGCACGCGTGTGGAACCGGCAACGGCTCCTAGCTGTGCGCCGAAGTTTCGGGGAGGCGGGGGAGCGCGCTGAAGTCTCGGGGAGGCGGGGGAGCGCGCTGAGGTCTCGGGGAGGCGGGGGAGCGCGCTGAAGTTTCGGGGAGGCGGGGGAGCGCTAGACTCGCTGCGTGGCAGGCCGACTTCCTGACCGCGATATCGCGGCGATTCGTGAACGTGTCCGGATCGAGGATGTCGTGGGTGAGTACGTCACTCTCAAGCGCGCCGGCGCCGACTCCATGAAGGGCCTGTGCCCCTTCCACGACGAGAAGTCCCCGTCCTTCCATGTGCGCCCCAATCACGGCGTCTTCCACTGCTTCGGCTGTGGTGAGGGCGGCGACGCCTTCGCCTTCCTGCAGAAGATCGAGCACGTCGGTTTCGTCGAGGCGGTCGAGCAGCTGGCCGACCGCATCGGCTACAAGATCAACTACGAGGGCGGCGGCACCTCCGTGCAGCGCGACCGCGGCACCCGCTCCCGCCTGGTCGCCGCCAATGCCGCGGCACACGAGTTCTACATCTCCCAGCTCGGCGAGCCCGGCGCGGAAGCGGCCCGCAAGTACCTCACCGACCGCAACTTCGACCACAACGCCGCCCGCCAGTTCGGCTGCGGCTACGCCCCCGGCGGCTGGGACACGCTCACGAAACACCTGCTGCGCAAGGGTTTCGACTTCAAGGAGCTGGAGGCCGCGGGCCTGTCCAAGCAGGGCCAGCGTGGCCCCATGGACCGCTTCAACCGCCGCCTGCTGTGGCCCATCCGCAACCTCGGCGGCGAGGTCATCGGCTTCGGCGCGCGCCGCCTGTACGACGACGACACCATGACCGCCAAGTACATCAACACCTCGGAAACGTTGCTGTACAAGAAGTCCCAGGTGCTGTTCGGTCTCGACCACGCCAAGCGCGAGATCGCCAAGGGCCACCAGGCCGTCGTCGTCGAGGGCTACACAGACGTCATGGCAATGCACATGGCCGGTGTCAAGACCGCTGTCGCCTCCTGCGGCACCGCCTTCGGCGACGAGCACCTCGCGATCCTGCGCCGCCTGCTCATGGACGACAACTTCTGGCGCGGCGAGATCATCTACACCTTCGACGGCGACGAGGCAGGCCAGGCCGCCGCCCTGAAGGCCTTCTCCGGCGACCAGAAACTGGCCGGCCAGACCTACATCGCCGTGGCCCCCGACGGCCTCGACCCCTGCGAACTCCGCCAGCGCAATGGCGACGGCGCGGTCCGCGACCTGGTCGCCCGCCGAGTCCCGTTGTACGAGTTCGTCATCCGTGGTCTGCTCGCCGAACACAATCTGGATTCCCCCGAGGGGCAGGTCGAGGCGCTCCGCCGTGCCGTCCCCGTCGTCTCGCAGATCAAGGACTTCGCCCTCCGCAAGGCGTACGCCACCAAACTGGCCGGCTGGGTCGGCTGGGACGACATCCAGCAGGTCGTCCGCCGCGTCGGCGATGAAGCCCGCAAGGGCGCCCGCACCGGCGCCAAACCCGGCATCCCCGAACGCCGAGCGCGCCAAGAGGTCACCGAGCACCCCGCCGCCCGCCCCAACCCCCACGACCCCACCCTGCTCCCGCAGCGCCAAACCCTCGCCGCCGCACTGCAATACCCCGCCTTCGCGGGCCCCGTCTTCGATGCCCTGGAGCCGGAAGCCTTCACCCAGCCCGCCTACATCGCGATCCGCGCCGCCATCGCCGAGGCCGGTGGCACCGCCAGTGGCCTGACCGGTGCGGAATGGGTCGCCTCGGTCGCCGACAACACCGAAGACCTCACCCTGCGGGCCCTGGTCTCCGAGCTGGCCGCCGAACCCCTCCCGGTGAAGTCCGCCGACGACATCCCCCGCTTCGTCACCGGCGTCCTGGCCCGCACACAGGAGTCCTGGGTCGGCCGCCAGATCGCCGAACTGAAGTCCAAACTCCAGCGCATCTCCTCGACCGAACAGCCCGACGGCTACATGGCCCTGTTCGGCGACCTGGTCGCCCTGGAGCAGTACCGGAAGAGCCTGCTGACCCAGGCCATGGGCAACTCGGGCGACTTCGCGGTAGGCCGCTGACGCCGCTCTTGCTGTAGCGGCGGGCGGCTCTCACTCGGTGGCAGCTGGCTCTCACTCGGGTGGCTCGCCGCCCGAGTCCTGGACGTGCTGCGTCTCCGGGCACGACACATAGACCTGCCGACTGTTGATCGGCAGGTTCCTGGTTCGAATCCGGATGGGGGAGGCCCCAATCCGTCAGCGGCGCAGTTGATCCTGCGGCACGAGGATGGTGGTGCGCTCATCCAGCGGCACCATCGGTTCCAGCTTCGGCTGGGTGCTCAGCTTGTCCGCGAGCTTCTGCCGCCCCATCATCACGACCTTCCGTGTGACCGGGCTCTCGCTGATCGCGCGGGTCGTCTTACTGATCTGCTCGTACCGAGCCCGCCCGGCCTTTGCGCCCAGCACATACCCGGCCGCAACACCGATGAACAACCGCAGCATCCCGAGAAGCTCCTCCCATAGACCAGCCTGCCCCCACATCCTGCCCGACCCCACCCCCACCTGTCGATCCGGTACCCCACCCAGATCCCCGCAGGTAGAGCCGCGATTTGGGAACTGTACAACCGATACGCTAAAGTTTTCTCCGGCCGGTCCGAGAGGGTCAGCCAGGGAAACAATCCCCTATAGCTCAATTGGCAGAGCAGCCGACTGTTAATCGGCAGGTTTCTGGTTCGAGTCCAGATGGGGGAGCTCAAACCCCCGATCGGTATTCCGATCGGGGGTTTTCTCTTTTCTGCGCCGGGGTGGCCAGCGATGCGCATTCGACCGATGCTGCGACTATTTTGAGCCGGATACCTCCGGGCTGTCGGCGAGGTGTCGGCCACCGCGGTTCGGGTGATCTCTCGCCGACCTTTCGTAGGTCCGTCGGCGGCGAGCGCCCGCCCCTGAACAAGGTCTCGACCTCGGGATCTGCCCGGTCACCCCAGGCCGACATCCCTGCGGCGGAATGTCCACGGAGTGTCGGGTGTTTACGAGTTTCGACCCGATTCGACCGGCCCCTCGAGGAGATCGAATGTCCAGTTCCGCCCCTCTCGTCGACTCGACCACCGACTTCGGCGTAAAAGTCGCCAAACACCTGGCTCAGGACACCGTGATCTGGCTGACCACCGTAAGCCCCAGCGCCACACCGCAACCCAACCCGGTCTGGTTCCAATGGGCCAAGGAAGAGTTCCTGATCTTCACCCAGCCCGGCACCCCCAAATTGCGCAATATAGCTGCCAATCCACGGGTTTCACTGAACCTCAATTCCACCCCCACCGGCGGCGACGTCATCGTCCTCACCGGCACAGCCCGTGTCGACACGAACGGTGCCACCGCCACCGAACTCGACGCCTTCGTCGAGAAGTACACCGACGGCCTGGTCGACATAGGCATGACCAGAGACCAGTTCTTCGCCGACTACTCGATCCCGGTACGCATTACCCCCGATCGTCTGCGCGGCTTCTGACAACAGATTGCGCAACGGTTCCCTCGACCCGTGGCGCTCGCCCGGATCGGAGGAGGTCCCCAGTGGCCGTGCAGTGGGCCGGAGGCGCTATTTCAGCCGCGGCCGAGAAGTGTCCGCCGTTGATCTGCAGGATCTGTCCGGTGGTCCATCCGGCCTCGGGCGAGGTGAGGTGGGTTATGCCGGAGGCGATTTCATCGGGTGTTCCGGCCCGGCCGAGCGGGATCTGAGAGATTCGGTCGGCTTCGAGTTCCGGCGTCAACCGCTCGGCCCAGAATTCAGTGGCGGGCACGAATCCGGGAGCGACGACATTGACGGTGATCCCTTGAGGCGCCAGCTGTTGCGCGAGACCCAGGGCCCAGCCGTGGACTGCGGCTTTCGCGGCCCCATACGGGCCGGCTCCGCATAGCGCGGCAATCGAACTCACCGACACGATCCGCCCGCCGGGCTGGCTTATATGCGGGATCAACGCCTCGGTCAGCAACACCGCGGTCAGCACGTTCAACCGGAACGCCTCGGTGTAGGCGGCCGAAAGGCCATCGAGATCGCCAGGCGTGACCGTCGGGTTGCCGCCCGCATTGTTGACCAGGATGTCAACGCGCCCTTCTGCCGCAATCTGTTCCACGAGCGCCCGAACCTGATCGGGCGCGGTGAGATCGGCGGTCGCGGTGGTGACCAGGTCCGCCCCGATCCCACTATTGATCTCCCTGGCCGCGGCTTCCAGCACAGCCGCCCGTCGCCCGACGACAGTCACCGCCACCCCATCGGCCGCCAGCCGCCGCGCCACTGCCTTCCCGATCCCGGTCCCGCCGCCAGCATCATCTTCCCTCCGCTGATCGATGAATAATGCTCAGCCTGAACCTACTTCACGCCGGGGCAACTGCCTAAGCCTCGATCCACCGATGGGCTTGTGCCCGTCGGTGTTTGATCAATGAGAAAAGTGTCCTTCGAGCTGGGATGATCACTGTTGTCTAGGCAATGATC